>VBOZ01000011.1 GCA_005893305.1 Candidatus Eisenbacteria bacterium
GGTCGTGGTCAACAACACCACCTATCAAGGCACCGGCGGTGAGATCGAGCTGCAGTACAACTGCGACGGGATCACCATCAAGAACAACATCCTCTACGCCAATACCGGCCAGCCTTACATCTCCAACGCCGGAGGCAACAACACCAACGTCATGGTGGGAAACAACGTCTACTTCGGCGCCAGCAATACGTCGCCGGGGCCCTACCCGGACGCGAGCGCGCGGTTCGTGAATCCTCTCCTGGTCACCCCACTCACCGATCTACACCTGCAGGCGGGTTCGCCCGCCATCAACGCGGGAATCAACCTGGGTAACGATGCCCAGGGCCAACCCCTTTCAGGCGCCTCGGACATCGACGGAAGGCCCCGTGTGCAGGGAAGTGTCATCGATATCGGCGCCCACGAATTTCTCAGCGGCGGGTCGGACACCGTGCCCCCGTCTCCTATCGCCGATCTCCACCGCTGACAGGCGGCGCCCAAGACCCGCTCGACACCGAGCAGTCGTAGTCCCAAATTCCCTCAGCAAATTTACCTTGGGATTTTCCTGAGGGAGTGGTACGTTCCGCGCCCCGCGATTGGGGCGTCTCGGGTGGCCACTCTACTTTGACCACTGGAGACATCGTATGGGACTACCAATCGTCGTGGTGCATTTCCTCCGCCGCTGCCGGCTCGCAACCTTCCTCAGTGTCTTGTTCCTACCGGGAATTGTCTCTGCACGGGAAATCATTGTGGCGCCTTCGGGCGGGGACTTCGCCACGATCGCGGCGGGCGTCGGCGCCGCCCAGGCCGGCGACACCGTCACCGTGCGTGCCGGGATCTACAACGGGGCCGTCTCGTTCGGCCGCAGCGGCTCGGCCGCCGCCTTCATCACGCTGCGGGGCGATCCCGGAGCGATTCTCGACGGCACCGGTGGTCCCGGACAGGGGATCACGATCAGCAGCAGAAATTACATCCGGGTCACCGGGATGACGGTGCGGAACTTCATGGGCAGCGGCACGCCCATGGGGATCAGCGTGGATGGAAGCTCGAGCTTCATCGAGCTCCGCAACAACCTCATCCACAACATCGAAAGTCCCAACGACAACGCCCACGGCATCGCCTTCTACGGCACCGCGGCCACCCCCATGACCAACATCGTCGTGGAAGGCAACGAGATCCGGAACTGCCGCCTGGGCCAAAGCGAATCATTGGTGCTGAACGGCAATGTCACCGGGTTCACCGTGGCCAAGAACCTCGTCCACGACAACGACAACATCGGGATCGACTTCATCGGATTTGAGAGCACGGGGCCCGCTGGCCAGGACCAGGCCCGCAATGGCATCTGCGTGGAGAACGTGGTCTACAACATCAGCTCCGCCACAAACCCCACGTACTTCGGGGATAGATCCGCCGACGGCATCTACGTGGACGGCGGCCGCGACATCGTCATCGAGCGCAACAAGGTCGACAACTGCGACATCGGCGTCGAGGTCGCGAGCGAGCACCTCGGCAAAACGACCAGCAACATCACCGTGCGCAACAATTTCATCTCGCGCGGCTACCAGGGCAACGTCCTCATGGGAGGTTACGACGCGAGCCGAGGCAACGCGCAGAACGTGGTCGTGGTCAACAACACCACCTATCAAGGCACCGGCGGTGAGATCGTGCTGCAGTACAACTGCGACGGGATCACCATCAAGAACAACATCCTCGACGCCAAGGCCGGCCAGCCTTACATCTTCAACGGCGGAGGCAACAACACCAACGTCACGGTGGGGAATAACGTATATTTCGGCGCCAGCAGCACGTCGCCGGGGTCCTACCCGGACGCGAGCGCGCGGTTCGTGAATCCTCTCCTGGTCACCCCACTCACCGATCTACACCTGCAGGCGGGTTCGCCCGCCATCGACGCGGGAATCAACCTGGGTAACGATGCCCAGGGCCAGCCCCTTTCAGGCGTCTCGAGCATTGATGGAACCCCGCGCGTCCATGGAAGCGCCATCGATATCGGCGCCGACGAGTTTGGCGCGGTGGCGGCAGTGGGCGGGTCGAATTCTCCGCCCTCCCCGAATCTAATGGCCCATGCTCGGCCCAATCCCTTCAATCCGCTCACGACCATTGTCTACACCGTGGCGACGGAGGGTCGTGTTTCGCTCCGCATTTTCGACGCGTCAGGGAGGCTCGTTCGAACCCTGGCGGATGTGATCCGCCGGCCGGGGCAATTCACCGCCAGTTGGGACGGTAAGACAGATGGCGGCACCCCATCCGCCAGCGGTGCGTACTTTCTACAGGCGCGCTTCGCCGACGGGACCAAGGCACAACAGAAGGTCACCCTAGCGCGATAGAGCGGCGCTCTCTAATTCCCGGTTCCGGGCCGTCTACCCACGGAATGAGTGTCCTCACTGACGACAGCTGCGAGCCGGTGGAGGCGTATGTTCGATCGATTCCAGATCGTGATGGGCCTCGTGGCGGGAGGCGTGGTCCTGCTGGTCCTGCCCCTGTCCGCCCGCGCTTCCGAGCCCTCGCACGCGGCCGTCGTGCGTGTCGTTCTCACCGATGGCGACACGCTTCGTGCCGCGTCCGTTCGCCCTGCCCCGTTCGACATGGTCGCCGTCGAGATTCCCGATTCCAAGATCCGCTATCTCGCGTCGAACAAGGTCCGGGCCGTGCTGGATTCGCGGGGCGTCGATCGCACAGCTGCGGTGCTGGAGCACAGAGAGACCGTTCCATCCCCTTACGATCCGGAGCCGAACGGGCCTCCGGGCGAAGATCGGCCGATCCGGCGGCCCATACCCGCACTGACGTGGCGGGGACGCCCGCTCGCGGAGACCCGGTCCTTCATGATCACGGAATTCGGCGTGCTCGCGCGGATCGACGACTATCCCTACATCGGCGGCGACTCGCGCACCGCGATCTCGTTCGATCTGGGCTGGATGAAGAACATCTCCGAGCGCGGCGCGGTTGGGTTCAGCGGATATGCCCTGGTCTCCGATCCGACGACGAGGTTGGGCATTCGGGCGCGCTACCGGCGATGGCTCTCCCGGAAGACGTCGATCGACATTTCGCCTGGAGTGTTGCTCGGCGGAGAGGACAGCGGAATCGAGTACGACCCGCCGGGGTTCGTTTTGGGGGCCACGCTGAACGCGGGAGACCTCGTGGCCCTGACGGTCGACGCGGAGTATGCCAGGAACCTTGACCTCGTCCACGATACGCCCCCATTTCAGTGGGAGAAGCGGACCGACGTCGCATGGCGCGCCGGCGCCAAGCTCGGCTCGGGCCTCGGACTTCTGGGAGCCGCCGGTCTCTTCGGTCTCATCCTCGCCATCGGCCTGAGCGGCGGATTCGATTGACCGGTCCGTTCGTCCTAGGTTCAAACAAGGAGAGTGACCCATGCGGAAGATAATCGTGGGCGCCTTCGTTTCCATGGATGGCGTCATGCAAGCGCCCGGCGGTCCGACCGAGGATCCGACCAAGGGCTTCAGGTTTGGCGGCTGGGAGATGCCCTATTTCGGTCAAGATTCTCGCGAAGAGCTCGACCGCGTCTTCAAGGAGAAGTTCGATCTCCTCCTCGGCCGCAAGACCTATGAGATTTTCGCCGCGTACTGGCCCTACTACGGACATGCGCCCCACGGCGGCATCGCCAAACTGTTCAACGAGATCAAGAAGTACACGGTTTCGCGCTCGGGCCAAGTCGATACGAGCTGGCAGGGCTCGGTGCTACTCCGCGACATCGCCGACGTGAAGCGTCTGAAGCAAGAGGACGGCCCTAACCTCGTCACACAGGGCAGTACCGAACTCGTGCACGCACTGCTCGCCAACGATCTGGTCGACGCGATGAGCATTTTTACGGTGCCGGTCGTTCTCGGCGGCGGCAAGAAGCTGTTCGCGGACGGCTCGGCGCCGCATTCGTTCAAGCTGGCGAGCTCGCGCGTTTCGTCCGCCGGTGTCCTTATCGGCCACTACGAGCGCGGCGGTGAGATCAAGATCGTCGACGGCGCGCTCGATTCACCCAGCAAACGTGAGATCGCCCGTCAGGAGCGGATAAAGCGCGAAGGCTAGCCGAGCTAAGTTACAATGCGACAATGCGCGGAGTGATGGTCGACCAGTCACCGTCGGAGGATCGTCAGCCATGAGCAACGTCCACCTGGTCCTGGTCGGCGATGAGAACAGCTTCAAGGTGTGTGCGGCCTTTCACATCTCGGAGCATGCGAAGACCTACGCCAACGGTTTCAAACACCACCAGGCCCGTGTGTGGGTTCATGAGTTGGCCCTTGGGGTCAGCCAGGATTTCCGAATAGGCGACAAACCATTCACTGTGAGGTTCAACCGGAAGGGCGAGTGCGTTGCTGTCGTGGAAAACCCTCCCTTGGAGGACTTCCTCTGGGATTCTCAGCCGCACCGAATTTCCGAGGACGGATCCAGTGTGGAGGTATACCGGTGGGCGCCGGGCCCTAAGTTTGCCAAGGAAGAGGCCGAGGCCAGACTGCGCTTTGCGCCCCTGGCCTCGTGGGTAGAGCGTCCTTGAAACTCGTGTCCTTGCGACGACGAGCGCGGAGGGGTGGCCGAGTGGTTTCACGTCCGCTTCGTGAATAGATGCCGCTAACGGACAACGCGATAGTCGACGAGCAGATAGCCAGTCGGTGAGGTCTTGCTTCGGATCGATTCGAGCTGAATCGATGGCAAGCCGTCGAGGAGTCGTCGTCCGCGGCCCGCGATCCTCGGTGCGATCACGAGCCTGAGTTCGTCGACGACGTCGGCGGCGAGCAGCGCCTGCGCGACCGAGATACTTGCGTGGACGCCGACGTCGCCTCCGCGCTGCTGCTTGAGATCCCGAACGAATTCGACCAGCCCGCCGTCGAGCACCGTCGCATTGGCCCAATCTCGGTCAAGGGGCTTGGATGTCGCGACATACTTCGTGACCCCGTTGATGAATGTCGCGAATGGCTGGATCTGGCTGCTCGGCCAGAACTGCGCCCACTCGGTGTAGCTACGGCGGCCGAGGATGACCGCGTCCTGTGTCGCGATCACTGCGGCGAGGTTGGCCTCCATCGCGTCGTCCCAGTCGGCGAAGAACCTATCTGGGTCCTCGGCAACCCCGTCGAGGGACAACAACTCGTACACGACGATCTTTCGCACGCCCTATACCTCCGATTGGTCTCGATGCGACTACCTTCCGGCGTTGCCGGGGGGTAGGTTTCGCCCGGTCGTGGCGGCGTCAATAAAACAGGGCCACCTCTCGAGAGGTGGCCCTGTCCTGGTTCCCGGCCCCTTTGGAACGATCTCTTATTGGTGGAGGTAGAGCGTGACCAGGACGCTCCCTCCCACATTTGAACCGTTGTTCAAGAGCCCCGAGAGAAGCATCTGCACCGTTTTGGGGCTGTTGCCGTGCAGGTGGTCGAACAGAGGCGCCATCGCCGTTTTCGTGAAGCAGAACCTGATGTCCTGGACGCCGTTGCCGTCGGCGTCCTCTATGAGGGTCGGCTTCGTGCAGTTGTAGTTGATCGAGTTGACGGATCCGTTCCCGGGCGAGCTGAGGGTCACGGTGCACAGATTGATATCGGTGAGTTGGAAGCTGCCGTTGACCGGCTCCATCTGAATGCACCAACTCGCTGCACCGCTGGCCATGTGGATCGCGTCGTTCGGCGGAACCACGAAGACGCGCGCCGACGTTTGACTGTATGCCTGTCCCGACCACGTCAGAACGACGACGAGAAGCCCGAGGAACGCCTTCCGGATCGAATTGCGATGGATCATGGTCTCCTCCGTGAGGTTCGTGGAGCCGCCTGCCAGCCCTACCCCGATCCCTGGGGATTTGCCGTCCATAGTACACCCAACCGTTTCGTCATCCTCTCGCAATCATCTCGTCGTGGGGGAAAGGCGGCGGTCTTGAAAGCTGTCGCACGTCATCCGCCGCGAGCCTGGTTTACGTCCGCAAGGCGGTCACACTTAGGTCACAGGAAGCGACGGAATCGTTGTTCTAGCGGAGTCTGGATGGAGCGCCCTCATCATGGCCTCGCAGCCTCTCGACGTCGCGCATCGGCGGCTCACCGAAGAACCGCTTGTACTCCCGGCTGAACTGCGAGGGATCGTCGTAGCCGACCCGGTAGCCAGCGGTCGCAGCGTCTAACTCGCCGGCGACGAGTAGCCGACGGGCTTCTTGCAGCCTCAGCTGCTTCTGAAACTGCAGCGGGCTCATCGCGGTGACAGCCTTGAAGTGGTGGTGGAGGCCCGAAGTGCTCATCCCGAGCTGCCGGGCGAGGCCGGCGATACGGAGAGGCTTGTCGTAGCCCTTGCGGACGAGCTCGATCGCCTTGGCGATTCGGTGCGCGCGGCCAGCGCTCAATGCGATCTGGCGAAGGCGCCCGCCCTGCTCTCCGAGCGCAAGCCGGTACACGATCTCGCGGACCGCGAGCGGCGCGAGTGCGGTGTAGTCCCGCGGCTTT
>VBOZ01000012.1:0-4654 GCA_005893305.1 Candidatus Eisenbacteria bacterium
GACGCACCACCGACCTGGCGTTCGGACAACATCATCGTTCCGGACTCGTCGCTCGACGGGCCCTCGCTCCTTGCTACAGCGGACCTCGCCGTCTCGGGCGGCGGGACGATGAACCGAGAGGCGGCGCTTCTGGGCACACCGGCGTACAGCATCTTCACCGGAGCCCAAGGTGCCCTCGATGCCGAGCTGATCCGCCAGGGGCGACTGGTCCAGATCGGAGCTCCGAACGAGGTAGAGCGAATTGAGCTGAGAAGGAAATCAGTGTCGGACAGGCCACATTTGAATGCGCGCCTTCGCGATTTCGTGGTCGATCAGATCGAGGATCTTGCGCGGGCGGGATGACTCAAGGAAGGGAGGCCGGGTGGCGGTTCCATTCGTAGATCTCAAGGCCCAGTACAGGGCAATCAAATTGGAAGTCGACGAAGCGATTCGGAAGGTGATCGAGGATGCCGCGTTCGTCCTCGGCCCGGCCGTTGAGCGCTTTGAGAGCGATTTCGCGCGATATCTGGGCGTTGATTCCGTTGTTGGGACAAGCAACGGCACAACCGCGCTCCAACTCTCACTCCTCGCCTTGGGAGTTGGAGAAGGTGACGAGGTCATCGTGCCCGCGCATACGTTCATCGCCACGGCCGAGGCCGTGTCACACGTGGGCGCCAGGCCGGTACTGGTGGATGTGTGCGAGGACACGGGGAACCTCGACCCGGCTGCACCCCTTGGGGCCACGACAACACGCACGAGAGCCATCATCCCGGTTCATCTCTACGGTCAGCCCGCGGATCTCGACCCCATCATTAAATTCGCCGAATCGCGAGGCATCGCGGTTCTCGAGGACGCCTGCCAAGCGCACGGAGCGGCGTATCGCGGCGTCCGCGTTGGGTCCTTCGGCGCGGCCTCATGCTTCTCCTTCTATCCAGGAAAGAACCTTGGTGCCTACGGAGAAGCGGGCGCTGTCGCTACGAACGACCCGGACCTGGCGGCGAGAGTGCGGCGACTGCGCGATCACGGCCAGTCACGGCGCTATTACCACGCCGAGGTCGGCTACAACGCCCGGATGGAAGGAATCCAAGGAGCCGTTCTTGGAGTGAAGCTGCGGCACCTTGATGCGTGGAACCGCGCGCGGGCCGGCCATGCGGCCCACTATTCGGCGGGGCTTTCCGACAGCGACGTGGAGGTCCCGGTCACAGCGCCCGACCGAGACCATGTCTTCCATCTTTACGTTGTTCGTTCCCCAAACCGAGACGAGCTACGGGACCACCTCACGGGCCTCGGCGTGCAGACCGGACTCCACTATCCGGTTCCGCTTCACCTTCAACCCGCGTACGAACCGCTCAAATATCGACCAGGAGACTTTCCGGTGGCCGAGCGGTGGGCGCAAGAGGGCCTCTCGTTGCCCATATTCCCTGAAATGAAGCGCGATCAGCTCGATGAGGTCATTCTGGGCGTGAAGTCCTTCCGTCTAACGGCTGTGCCCCAACCGAATAACCGTTGACATCCTAGTCAGGCTGCTGATTCACTACCGCCGGAGGCGGGGATCCCATTCCCGCCCGTGATCTAACTCCCCGGGATGGCGGCGGGGTGTCGCCGGGAGGGCCGATCTGAATTTAGAAGCATTCGCAAGGAGCGCGAGCGGGCCCGTGGAGGCGTCCGCCCCGCTTCGGCCGCTGAGCCCTATCAGCGCCACTCGACATCGAATCGCGATAGCGGCCACGATTGCCGCAGATCTGATCGCGGTTGCGATTGGATTTGTTCTCCCCGCGCTCCTTAGATTCACTCCGAGCGACCTTCTCGCGGCCGCCATGACGCCCGGTGGCATTTGTGTGATCGGTTTGGGGGCCTTGCTTTGGGTTGGATTGCTCAGCGCGCAGGATGCGTACGCACCGCGAACTTTGATCTCGGGCTCGGATCAGGTTCTCCGCGTCGTCGGCGCCCTGCTTCCCGCCTGGGTCCTCACGCACCTCCTGGCATTCTTGGTCAAGTTGCCGGTTCCCTTCGAGAGCCGTCTTGTCGTCGGTCTCTCGCTGCCCGCCGTATTCCTATCGCTGCTCGCGGCTCGTCTCGGGTTTGTGCAGCCGCTCGCACGGCGCGCCTACCGCAGGCTCTGCCTCGGTCCGATTCTGGTGATTGGGGATACCGATCGAGCCCAGCGTCTCGCTCAGGACCTGGAAGAGCGCGATGCGCGCTCGCGCCTGGTCGTGACCCGCCCATTAGCGAATCTGACGCCCAGGGATGCAGGCCGCCTCGTCGAAGAGCACGGATTTGGCGAGGTGGTCATCGAGCCGAACGGCATGGGGCTTCACGACATTCTTGATGTCGCCTTCGCGTGCCTCGACCAGCGGGCCGAGGTCAAGATCATCTCGAATCGTTTCCAGGTGGTCATGGGCCGATCCGCGATCGGCGATCACGATGGGGTCCCGGTGATGAGGTTCCGCCGATTCGATCTCTCCGGGCCCGAGCAGCTCGTTAAGCGCGTCGTCGACGTCATCGGAGCGTCGATCGGACTCCTCCTGTTGGCCCCAGTGCTCATCGCGATCGCCGTTGCCGTGAAGCTCTCTTCCCCCGGTCCCGTTCTGTTCCGGCAGCCCCGAATCGGGCGCGGCGGACGCCAATTCGCGATGTACAAGTTCCGCACCATGGTCGACGGGAACGATTCCAAGGTCCATGAGAACTACCTCCGCAACTACATCCGAGATGGTGCGCCCGCGACGGTGGCCGAGGACGGCACCAAGATCTACAAGCTGACGGAGGATCCTCGAGTCACGCGCGTCGGTGCTTGGCTTCGCGCCCTGTCGCTCGATGAGTTGCCACAACTCTGGAACGTAGTCCGGGGGGATATGAGCCTTGTCGGTCCAAGGCCGTGCCTTCCCTACGAGTGGGATCTATACAGGCCGTGGCAGCGCCGTCGCCTGGACGTGCTCCCGGGCTGCACCGGGCTTTGGCAGGTGACGGCAAGAAGTCATTCGACGAGATGGTGATCCTGGATCTTCACTACGCGCATCATGGATCTGTGGCGACTGACCTATGGCTGATCGTCCAGACGTTGCCCGCGATGCTTCGGGGGCGGGGAGGGTATTAACGGTGGGAGGGAAGATGCACGTCGGCGTGGTTGGATGCGGCTACTGGGGTCCGAATTTGATCCGAAATCTGCTCGAGAATCGCAAGTGCTCGTCCGTGACTGTCTGCGACGCGAATCTCGATAATCTGGCGAAGGCCGCGCAGAGATTTCCACACCTGCAATGCCTGAACCGGGTCGAAGATCTCCTCGCACAGCCCGACATCGAGGCTGTACTGGTTGCGACCCCGGTTTCGACACACCATGCAATCGCCAAGGCATGTCTGCGGGCCGGTCGCCACACGTTCGTGGAGAAGCCGCTGACGGCGACCTCGGCGGAGGCGGAAGACTTGGTTCGTGAGGCGGAGAGGGTCGGGAAGACCCTCATGGTGGGGCATACGTTCGAGTACTCGCCCCCGGTCATCAAGATCAAGGAGATCATCGAGTCCGGTAGTCTCGGTGAGATCTACTACATCTCCGCGATTCGCGTGAACCTGGGGCTACACCAGAAGGATATCAGCGTGATCTGGGATTTGGCCCCACACGACCTCTCCATGCTCTTCTATTGGCTCAATGCCGAGCCGTCCGCCGTCGCGGCGATGGGTGGCGCGTTCGTCCAGCCGCTGATCTCGGACGTCGCGTTCATAAATCTCCAGTTCGCGAACGGGACCGTCGCGAACATCCAGACCTCCTGGCTCTCGCCACGCAAATTGAGGCAGACCACGATCGTCGGGTCCCACAAGATGCTTATCTATGACGACACCAACACGATGGAGCCGGTGAAGGTGTTTGATCGTGGCGTGGAGTTCAAGGAGCCTGAAACCTTCAACGAGTTCACGCTCACCTATCGGACCGGGGACATCATCTCTCCGCACATCCCGGCTACCGAGCCGCTGCAGCTCGAGATAGATCACTTCCTGGACTGCGCGATGAACAAGCGACGGCCGCGTACCGACGGACACAGCGGGCTCAGGGTGGTTCGTGTCTTGGAGGCGATCGAGCGATCCGAGAGGAACGGAAGCAGGTTGGAGCCGGTACTTGCGCCGGTGCACTCTGGTGGAGGCGCGCCAATGACCGAAAGGGTCCCGGTCGTTGCAGAAGAAGCGATTGCGGGGGTCCAGATCTACCCGAACGTCGAAATTGGGGAGGGCGCGACCCTCGAGCCGCCTCTGGTTCTGGGAAAGCCGCCGCGGGGGAAAGCACCAGGCGAGGTTCGCCTCGTAATCGGAACAAATGCGGTCATCCGCCCCTTCACCACAATCTATGCTGGGACCACGATCGGAGACTCTTTCCAGACAGGACAGGGTGTCTCGATTCGTGAGGACAATGAGATCGGGAATGGCGTGTCGATCGGTACCAATTCGGTTCTGGAGTTCGGCAACCGGATCGGTGACGACTCCCGAATTCACTCGGGTTGCTTCCTCGAGATGACTATCATCGAAGACCACGTCTTTGTCGGGCCACATGTGGTATTCACGGATGATCCGCACCCCATGGGTTGCCCGCGTTACAAAGAGTGCCTCGGCGGCGTAACGGTGAGAAGCCTTGCGAAGATTGGAGCCAACTGCACCCTGCTACCTGGGGTTGTAGTCGGGAGGGGGGCGC
>VBOZ01000012.1:4887-8959 GCA_005893305.1 Candidatus Eisenbacteria bacterium
GACTCTAACCGTTAGATCCTGACTGACCAGGGAAAATGCTCTTCTGGGCAAGCTCATTAGGTTGGCCTTCCAGCCGCGATTGGGAAGCTCCAAGGAACCGCTAGTATAGAACCAATCAACTACCTGATAGCCCGTGTCCTTCAATGTGGCCAAAGCGGTTTCCTTCGTGAAGTAGTGGATATGGCCGACTGAGGATCTACTCCACAATATGGGTGAACTCCGCAGAACCGTCTGCACCGACAGGTCGAGTGGTAAGTGAAACACCTTGTAACGCCCTCGTTCTCGCAGTCGGCGCAGAAATCCGAAGTAGTCCTCGACGTGCTCGATCACATCGATGGCCATTACAACATCAAACGTGGCATCGCGGTCGTCAAAGAGATCCTTGTGAAGGAATCTTAGGTTGGGCCGCTCTTTCCCCTTGCAGATGGCAAATGCCTGGGGCGAGATCTCGTATCCTGTGAACAACCCTTTCTCCCCATACTCTCTCGCTAGTCGGTTCAGCACCTCTCCCGCTCCACCCAACCTCACATAGAGTCGAAAGTTCAATCCGGTTTCTCCTAAGAAGCCGCCATATCTGCCTGGCCTTCCATGGTGAGTCCTCTTCGTGCCAAGTGGGATTGTTATCAAGGTAGGTCCCATCGCCGTAGATGTTGGCCGCGCTCATTTTTCTGTCACCATTCGACGCGCCCGTCAATCCGAAGTGGAGCTTCGATCTCCGGGGGGGCCAAGACGTGATCTAGATTCCTGATCGATGCATGGCCCACTACCGCCTCCACATGCAGCCACCTGACCGGAGAGAAGATTGCCGCCGCGCGCACGCGCGTCTCTCGCTCAACGACCCCCTGAAACGCGGAAGCGTCCACTTTGCCATCAGTCTTCAGCCACGCATCCCCCACGCGACCTTCACCCTTCCGGCGCCACTCTCCCCGTAGTCGAAATTCCAAGTTCGGCCCCCACTCCAGGGTGGCCTCGCCGCTCAATGCCTGAACATCCGGGCCCAGGACATACCCGGTCGGGAAGCCGTTGTAAGAAAAATCGTGCCGATGCCACACGGAGTAGGTGAAGTTGTTCACTCGCGAATACTCAACCGCGGCACCGATTGCACCTCGCCCCTTCAAGGTCCGGCGCCAGTCCGCACCCGCCTGGTAGCCGAGCATGTCCGGCTTGTAGTCGCTGCTGAACGAATAGTCGTCCATGAGGAACTCGCCGTAGACTCGCCAGCCGGGCCGGAAGCTCCAGGCAACATCTGCGGCCCAGAGCACGTTGTTCTTCCGGAGCAGATCCCCGGTCGAATCGGCCGGCGATACGCCCCCCGATTTCGGTCGCTTCTCCCAGTACGAGTAGGGCACGAACGGGATGAAATATAGAGGTGTCTGGCTGGTCCCATTGAAGCGGGCCAGCTCCGTGAACCCTGCCGTGATCCTGTTACTCGGAGCCCACTCGAGGCGGTGTCCGGCCAAGTAGGTCTCCGGTCCTGGGTCGAGCATAGCGGTGAATTGCGTGTAACGGAGCTTCCGGAACATTCCCGCCTCGAGGCGCAGCATGTCCAGGGCGGGCGCCGCGTCGGAGAGCGCCAGCGTTCCGCTCTGGCCGGGACCCCAACGAAGCCACGTGTGGCCGAAGAGAAATCTGAGCCGGGAGATGGGAAACTCCACGTACGCCTCATTCACGTACGAGTTGAAATTGACACCCTCGATCAGGGAGTTGAAGTCGCCGAAATCGGGGGTTCCGCGTCCTCCCTGCGAGGCTGTTCCCTCATAGAAATTCGCGACGAAGACCGCCGACGTATCGAGAGCCCCAGCAACCGCGACGCCCACGCGATAGTCCCGATTCACGTCGGGACTATTCCTTGGATCGTCCTCGTAGAGCAACGACGCGTACGGTGAGGCCTCGAGCCGCTCGTCGTCCTCGCCTGCGATGGAGATCAGCGACTTTGTCGCTCCGTGCGCCGTGGGGTCCAGAAATCGCAAAGCCCGCTGAAACGCGGGATCTTCCTCCGCACCGCCGCGCGCCTCGGCAAGCCCGCGCAAAAACTCCAGCGCCTCAGCCCTCCGAAGCGGCCGACTCGACAAGAACCGAGGCTGCACGCCCCAGCTCGTCGCCAGCCGCTCGAGATCACGATAGACGGGACTGTCCGTGGGGATGCGCTCTTGGGGCAGATAGGTCGCAAACGCCGGGCTGGCGAAGCAAGGCAACGCGACACTCACGAAGACCGCGGCTAGGAGACGATTCATCGCGGGGCAGGATAGCGGCTCCCCAGCGCCGAGTCCATTGCCGACCCTGCTCCCCCGCGCCGAGTCTGTCGTCCTCCCCGCCCCCCGCGCGGACTCAACCGTTGACCCCGCTCCCTGCGCGTCCCTATGCTCCGCCGATGCGCCTCCGGTGCAGACCCGTGCCGTGGTTCGCCCTGCGTCGGTATGCCCCGCGCGCACGCCAGCACGCTCCCTTACATTCCGCTCGACCACTGGGTGACACCGTTCATCACCGAGGCGATCGGACGCGGCATCCTTCCGGGTCTCTCGCTGGCCGACCGGCCCTACGCTCGGGAAGCCGTCGCGCGAGCGCTCCGCAGCGAACGCGCTCTGGCCGACTCCACTCAGCGCGACTACACGCAGTTCGAGGGTTGGCTCATCGATCGGATTGAAAACGAAGTCGACCCGGCCGAACCGCAGCCGCCGGCCGCGTTCTCCAAGCTTACTGGCGATGCCTCGCTAGGCTTCGGACTGGAAGCGCGCGCCGAAGCGGAAACAGGTGAGGACCAGCGACGCTTCGGCCGGGATTTACCTCAGGGCGCGGCCTCGCCGGCGGGCTTCGATTCCGGATCGACACGGACGGGGGGCAGGTGCCTAACTTCAACGGCCGGCCGTGGCGGCACGGGTGGACGGGGGACGAACGGAACGCGTATCTGCTCGTTCAACTCGGCGCCGCCGACGTCCTCCTGGGCCGCGAGGATCTCCGCTGGGGCGCCTCGGAGAAATCGACGCTCTTACTATCGTCCTACGCGCCTCCCTTCGATCAGATCGGTCTGCGCGTTCACGTCGGGGCGGTGACCGCCTCCTCGTTCTTCTCGAGTCTCGACGACATGACCCTCGACGCGCCGGTGGCGGAGGCGCCGGGGGACACCATCCCGGCCGGCACCAAGATTCTCCGTCACATCAGCGGACACCGGATCCGCTGGCAGGTCAGCCACACGGTGGCGCTCGGAGTCGCGGAGACGGTCGTCTACGGCGGGAAGGACCGCGGCCTCGAGGCGGAGTACACGATTCCGGTCTCGATCTACTACGCGGGCCAGTGGAACAAGGGGAAGAACGACAACGCCCTTCTCTCGTTCACCGGCGAGCTTCGTCCGATTCCGAGCATGGAGCTATACGGCGAGCTGATGATCGACGATGTCCAGTTCGAGCACAAGTCGCCCGCGGACAAGGAGCCGTTCGAGGGTGGGTTCCTCCTCGGGCAGCGCTTCTACAACCCGTTCGGGTTGGACGGCGGGCTCCTGCGCATCGAGTGGGCCAAGGTTCAGCCCTTCACCTACAATCAGGTTCTGCCGTGGAACCGCTACATTTATCAAGGCCAGCCGATCGGATTCGATCTGGGCTCCGACGCGCAGGCGATCGACGTGGAATTCCGCCACTGGGCATCCGAGAAGATCACGTGGTCCATGGCGTACCGATTGGAAGAGCGGGGGCAGACGCGCCTCACCGATCCGTGGCCCGTCCCGATCACTGGACCGGATTCCCTGAATTCATTCCCAGAGTTCGATCACGTCCCGACCGGTACCGTCGAGCGGCGGAACAAGATCTCGAGCGAGCTGTGGATACATCCGCGGCCCGGGATCGATCTCAGATTGGGCGGGGGCTACGTTGACGTGAAGAATCTGGAGAACGTGAAGGGCGATGGGCGGGTCGAGTGGTTTTTCCAGGGCTCGCTTCGATTGAACTGGAGCGGCTGGTTGAGACCGGGAGGAGACTAAGAACGCTCAGCGAGGCGCCCTCTGGGCTGGTTACCCCTCCTCCCGCACCGCCCGCTCCCATGCAAGCCTGAGATCGCCGCGTCGGATCCGCACGGCCCGCTC
>VBOZ01000012.1:9138-103233 GCA_005893305.1 Candidatus Eisenbacteria bacterium
AGCTCTGCGAAGTATTCGATCGCATAGCGGGCCTTCTTCGCGGCGATCCGGAGCGCGTGGAGGTCCGGCTCCTCCATCGTCTGTTCCGCCTTCTCGTAGGCGTCCTTCATGCCGCGCTTCCAATGCTCGATGATCCGGGGCGCGATCAGATAAGCGGGCGCAACACCCTCAGGCACCGAATCGGCCGCCGGCGGACCGGCCTCGAGCGTGGCGCGCGCCTGGGATGCGACGGTCCGGAACCGCTCCGAGTCGAGGCGTTCGATCATCTCGAGGCGCCGCGCGGCGCGGCGCACCGAGAGCCCTTGCGCGAAAATCCGATACGCGGGCCGCTCGAACGAGGTGGCCTCGGCCTCCATCGCGCCCACGCGCGCGATGGCGACGTCCAGGTCGCGAACGGCGCCGAGACCGCGACCGATCCACCGGAGCTCCCCGCGCAGGGCCTCGCGAAGCACCTCGGGGTAGCCCTCGCCCAGAACCTCGAGCGCGGTACGAAGCCGCCGGCACGCCACGCGCATGTCGTGGACGTAGTCGGGATCGACGCCGAGCCGGGTGCCGGGCTCGTTCCAGAACAGCCGGCCCAGCTGCCTCCCGAACGTCTTGTGCGCGACATCCAGGAGCCGGTCGGCGTGGTCGAGCGCGAACGCTCGCTCGTCCCGCTCGGGGAGCTTCTCGCCGAGGGCGGCCATCGCTGCTGCGAGCTTGGTTTCGGCGGTCTGCTGGAGCCCCAGCCGCTCCTCCACGGCCCGCTCGACCTCGCCG
Source organism: Candidatus Eisenbacteria bacterium (assembly GCA_005893305.1). Lineage (NCBI taxonomy): Bacteria > Candidatus Eiseniibacteriota > Candidatus Eiseniibacteriota bacterium. Next base: position 9,898 of record VBOZ01000012.1, read on the forward strand.
AGCGCCTCGCCTGCGCCGTTCTCAAGCTCCACTTCGATCTCCTGGAACGAAGCGGGCGGAACGCTGACGTGGTCGACGGTGAGCGATCCGAGCAGCGTCTCCCCGCGGAGCCAGCGGAAGCGCTCGCGGTCGTTCCGGACCCGCGCGCGGACCTGAAGCCGCATCACGGTCCCTAGTCCATCGAGGGGCTGCAAAAGCCCCGTCACCGGGCCGGGATCGAGCGCGGCCCAGGGAGGATCCCCGTTCGGCGCGTCCTGGGTCCACTCGGTGCGGGCGAGAGCCTCCGTCTCGGTGGATCGAAGCGATTTCGCCTCCAGGCGAAGCCGGTGACCGTCCGCGCGCAGCCGCAAAGCGATCCCTGCCCGGTAGAGCGTCCAGTCCTCGGTGTCCAGGTAGCGGTCTTCCTGCGCGATAGTGCCGCTCGGCTCGAGACGAAATCCCGCCGACTCGACGGCCGCGCGAACGGACTCGGCGTCGCGCCCCTCGGGCAGGCGGAACTTGATCTCGCGCTCGATCATCATGGCCTCGATCACGTCTCGGCGATCCGACGGAGCGCGGCAGGCTGGATCAGCCACTCGAGGAAGCCCAAGCCGGGCGCGGCCTCGGCGGGGAAGCCGATCAACGCCGCCGCGCCCTTCCGAAATACGAGCGAGGCGGTGTTGCTGGGACCAGAGAGCAGGTACGACGCGAAGCCGCTCAGGTGCGGCTCGTGCCCGACCACGGCGACCGATTTCGCGCCGAGCACGGCGACGGCGCCAAGCGCCTCGGCGAAGTCGGCGTCCGGTTTCAGGTGTGGCGTGTACTCGATCTCCAGGTCAGGCCGTACGGCGTCGCGCAAGATTTCGGCCGTCTGGCGGGCGCGAATGAGCGGGCTCGAGAGGATCCGCTCGGGGCGCACCTCGAGCTTCTCCAGGCCCCTGGCGGCGAGGCGGAACTTGTGAATTCCCTCTGGGGTAAGCGGGCGGTCGTCGTCCCAGGGATAGGCGGGGTCGCCGCGCTCGACGGCGATGGCGTGACGCACGATGTAGAGATTCACTCTCCCCTCGGGGAAAAGCCTGGCATTACAAGACTTGTGGCGAGGCTAGCGATATCGTAGCCGCGGAATTGTCTCATAGGCGGAGCCTTCTGGTCAACCGTGACGGGGCGCCCCAGCCGCAACTTGACGGACCCCCCTCCGGCGGGGGAAGATGCCGTTAATGCCTTCACCGACAAAGACTTCCTTTCCCATCCGCTGCGCCGGAATGGACGTCGGCTCGAACGCGCTGCGGCTCGCGATCGCGGAATTCAGAAGCCCCACCCAGTATGAAATCCTAGAGCGGGTGCGGGCCCCGGTCCGCCTGGGCGAGTCGGTCTTCAAGACCCAGCGGATCGACCCGGCGACCATGGAGGCGGCGCTCGACGCGTTCCGCTCGTTCCGTCGCAAGATGGAGCAGCACGGCGTGGTCGTCCACCGCGCGGTCGCGACCAGCGCGACGCGCGAGGCGAAGAACCGGGCCGCCTTCCTCGAGCGCGTGCGAAGCGAAACGGGCCTGGATCTAGAACTGATCCAGGGAACGGAAGAGGCGCGCCTCGTCGCCCTGGGCGTCAAGACCAAGATCTCCCTCGAGCGCGGGCTCTCGATGATCCTCGACGTGGGTGGCGGTTCGAGCGAGATCGCGCTCGTCGGTCACGGCGAGATCCTCATCGTCGAGTCCCACGACGTCGGCGCGGTTCGGCTTCTGGATCGCGCGGGAAAGGGATCGCCCGAGAAGCTGCTCAAGATGATCCACGCGACGCTCCGCTCGGCGCGGTTTCCGATCCTCGACTACTTCAAGCGCAGGAAGCTCCAGCGCCTTGTCGGCACGGGGGGAAACATCGAGACGATCGCGACTTTAGCCTCGACCAACGGCGCCGCCAAGGGGAGCGGATCGGAGCGGCCGCCCACGCGCGTGACCGTGCCGCGGCTTCGGAAGCTCCTGAGCCAGCTGGCCAAGCTCTCCCCGGCCGAGCGGGTCGAGCATTTCGGGTTCAAGGCCGATCGCGCCGACGTGATCGTTCCCGCGGGCGCGATCTTCGAGTACGTGGCGACTCGCGTCCGCGCGCGTGAGATCTGGGTACCGTTCGTGGGGCTGGTCGACGGCGTCCTGATCGACGTGGCGCAGGCGGCGGGCGCCGAGGGGATGAAGCAGCTCGAGGTCTCGCAGACGAGGAACGCCGCCGTCGCGATTCTGAAGAAGTACGACCCGGAGCCGAAGCACGCGCAGCGCGTGAGCACGCTCGCGGCCTCGCTCTTCGACCAGCTCAAGCCGATGCACGGCCTGGGCAAGCGCGACCGGCTGCTCCTCGAGATCGCGGCGCTCCTCCACGAGGTTGGGAACTTCATCGGGCCGAACGGCCATCACCGCCACTCGTTCTACATCATCGCCCAAACGCCGATCCTGGGTCTCACCGACGATGAGCTGATGATCGTCGCGAACGTCGCGCGATATCACCGGAAGGCCCCGCCCGATATGAGCCACGAGGGCTATCGGGACCTCTCGGAGGGTGACCGCGAGCGGGTGCGCGTGCTGGCGGCGATCCTGCGCGTGGCCGACGCGCTCGACCACGACCACCGCCAGCGGGTGACCGCAGTGCGGGCGAAGCAGCGGGGCTCCGAGCTGCGGCTGAAATTGCGCACGCGTGGCGACATGACCCTGGACGAGTGGTCGGTGGGCGACAAGGGTGACCTCTTCCAGGGCGAGTTCGGGCTCAAGCCCGTGGTATCGGGTCGTGAGTGACACGACCGTAGAGAACGGGGCAGGCGGGGCGGCGGTCGCGCCAACGCCGCCCGCCGCGGCGCCCTCAGCGGCGCCCGCAGCGGCGCCTGGCCCGCCGGCTGTCGCCGCTCCGCCGATCATGTCGGTCATCGACGTCGGGGCGAGCGGGATCCGCATGCTGATCGCGGAGCTTCATCCCGACGGCGAGGTGAAGACGCTGGAGCAGCTCGAGCGGCCGCTCTCGCTGGGTCGCGATACCTTCCGCACGGGGACGCTCTCGGCGGCCAGCATCCAGAAAGCGGTCAACGTCCTCCGCCAGTATCGCGCGCTCATGGAGCGTGACCCACACCCGTGCCGTCGCCACCAGTGCGGTGCGCCAGGCCCTGAACCGCGACACCTTCGTCGACCGTGTCTTCCTCGCGACGGGGATCGAGATCGAGATCATCGAGGGCTCGCAGGAGACCCTCCTCACGTTCGCCGCGGTCCAGCGCGCGCTCGGCGGCCACCCGGAGGTCGGCACCGGCGACGCCCTCATGTTCGAGCTGGGCGGCGGCGCGACCGAGTGGGCGCTCATGCGCGACGGCGAGGTCGTCGCGTCGATCACGCACGACCTGGGCACGGTGCGGATGCGCGAGCTCCTCCGCACGGGAGAGACCGAGCGGCGCGCGAAGACGCGGCTGATCCAGCACAACGTGCGCGAGATGATGAACGTGGTCCGCCGCTCACTCCCCTTCAAAGACGTCGCGAACCTGATCGCGGTCGGCTCGGAGGCGCGGTTCGCCGCGCGGGCGATCGCCGGCGGAGAGGGCGCGGCGGTCGCGGCCAAGGACTTGAGGAAGCTCGCCGACCAGATCCTTCCGATGACGCCCGAGCAGGTGGCGTCGGCGTACGGCGTGGCCGCGAACGAGGCCGAGTCGCTCGCGCCGGCGCTCCTCGCCTATGCCGAGCTGATCCGCTTGAACCAGGTGGAGCGCTTGCTCGTGCCCAGCGTCAGCATGCGCGACGGGCTGGTGCTCCAGATGGCGAAGTCGATCCAAAGCGGATCGAGCGTTTTCTTCCCCGAGCAGACGATCGCGGCCGCGGTGAATCTCGCGCGGAAGTACTCGGCCGACGAGAAGCACGGGACCCACACCGCCGCGCTCGCCCACGCCATCTTCGAGGCGACGCGCGCCCAGCACCGGATGGGTGACCGCGAGCTCCTGCTGCTCGAGGTGGCGTCGATCGTCCACGACATCGGCGGCTTCGTCGCCGCGCGCGGGCACCACCGCCACGCCTATTACCTGCTGACCCACTCCGAGATCTTCGGGCTCTCCGGCCAGGATCTCGAGATCGTGGCGAACGTCGCCCGCTACCACCGCAAGGGCGGGCCGCAGTCGGACCATCCCGAGTACGCGTCGCTCCCGCGCCCCGCCCGGCTCACCGTGAATCGCCTCTCGGGCATCCTTCGCGTGGCGGACGCGCTCGACAAGGGGCACACCCAGCGGATTCAAAACCCCAAGATCTCGGTCGACGGGGACGAGCTTCGCATCGAGGTCGGCGCCGGGGAGGATCTGGCGCTCGAGCGGATGGCGCTCGATTCCAAGAGTAGCCTCTTCGAGGAGGCCTTCGGCCTCAAGCCGGCCCTGGTCGAAGAGGCGTGAGCGAGCCCAAGTACCTGAACCGGGCGCTGACCTGGCTCGGGTTCAACGGGCGCGTGCTCGAAGAGGCGCAGGACGCATCGAACCCAATTCTCGAGAGGGCCCGCTTCCTCGGAATCTTCGCGTCGAACCTCGACGAGTTCTTCATGATCCGCGTCGCCGGCGTCCGGGAGCTGGTCCGAGCCGGGCTCGACCACCGCGAGCCGGATGGGCTGGCACCGGCCGAGCTGCTCGAGAAGATCGCCGGCAGGGCGCGCGAGCTGAGCGCCGCGGCGGCCGCGGTCTACGTGAAGGAGATCGTGCCCGCGTTGCGCGACGCGGGAGTGCGCTTTCTCGCGCTGGCCGATCTGGAGCCGCGTGAGCGCGCATTCCTCGATAATCTCTTCGCGAAGGAAATCTTTCCGGTCCTGACCCCGGCGGCGATCGACGCCCTGCTTCCGTTTCCGCACGTCACCAACCTTGCCCTTTACCTCGCCGTCCGCCTGGAGCGCGAGGGTGCGGAGCCGCGCCTCGCGATCCTTCAGCTCCCGCGGACGGCGCCGCGCTGGATCCAGGTCGGGGGGAAGGACGCCGTGCGGTTCGTGCTTTTGGAAGAGGTGATCCGCGAGCACATCGGCGATCTCTTCGAGGGGCACACGGTGGCCGAGGCGGTCGCCTTCCGCGTGACGCGGGACGCCGATTTCGCCACGGACGACCAGGAAGCAGAGGATCTTGTCGACGCGGTGCGGCTGGTGTTGAAGAGCCGGCTCCGAGGCGATCCGGTGCGGCTGGAGGTGGAGGAGGGCGGAAGCGACGCGATCGTCGCCCAGCTCGCCGGGGCCCTCGGGCTGGCCTGCCACGACGTCTTCAAGCTTCCGGCGCCGCTCGATCTCAGGTTCCTGATGGAGTTCTCGCGCCTTCCGTCCCTTCCTGCCCCGCGAGCCGAGCCGTGGGCCCCTCAGCCTCATCCTGGGCTCCGGCCGAACGAAGGGATCTTGAGCGCGCTCGCCGAGCGGGACATTCTCCTCTTCCATCCCTACGAGAGCTTCGAGCCTGTGATTCGGATGCTGCGGCTGGCGGCAGAGGACCCTTCGGTCCTCGCGATCAAGCAGACGCTCTACCGCACGTCCTCGGGCTCCGAGGTGGTGCGCGCCCTCGAGCGCGCGGCCGAGAACGGGAAGCAGGTGACCGTCCTTCTCGAGCTTCAGGCCCGATTCGACGAGGAGCGTAACGTGAACTGGGCCCGCCGCCTCGAGGACGCGGGGGCCCAGGTTCTCTACGGGCTCGCCGGGTTGAAGACGCATGCCAAGGCGCTCCTGATCGTCCGGAGGGGTCCCGGAGGGATCGAGCGCTACGCTCACCTCGGGACCGGTAACTACAATGAAAGGACGGTCCTCGAGTACTCCGACCTGAGCCTCCTCACCGCAGACGAGGATCTCTGCGCCGATCTGACCGCGTTCTTCAATGTGGTGACCGGCTACTCCGAGCCGCTCCCGTGGCGGCGCCTCGCGATGGCGCCGCTGGGACTTCGGCAGCGCTTTCTCGGCCTGATCCGCCGGGAGATCGATAAGTCGAGTGCGGAGGAGCCAGGGCAGATCCGCGCGAAGATGAACGCCCTCGTCGACACCGCGTTGATTGACGCCCTCTACGAGGCCTCGGGGGCGGGCGTGCGGATCGATCTCAACGTCCGCGGGTCGTGCCTCCTCCGGCCGGGGGTGAAAGGGATGAGCGAGAACATCCGCGTCGTGACGATCGTGGACCGGTTCCTCGAGCATTCTCGAATTTTCGAGTTCCGGAACGGCGGCGACATCGAAGTCTTCATGGGCAGTGCCGATTGGATGCCGCGGAACCTCGACCGGCGCGTCGAGCTGGTGGCACCAATCGTGGACCCGGAGCACCGCGAGCGGCTCAGCCTGATCCTGGACACGTTCTTCGCCGACAACGTGAAGGCCCGGGAGCTCAAGTCCGACGGCACGCTCGTGAAGCGGGACGGTCGGAAGAAGCCGTTCCGCGCGCAGGAAGCACTCTGGCATGAGGCGCAGGAACGGGCCACCCGACCGCCGCATCCCGAGCGGGAGGCGGTCCGCCCGATCCGGAAGGCGCCGTGACAGCGGTCCGCGCGCGGCTGAGCGTTCCCAACCACGGAGGGTAGGGCCATGGCGTCTTGGGTTCAGCGGATCGTGGGAGCGGCGAAGCTCGACGTCGCCACCTACGAAGAGGTCGAGGCGGACTCGACCGCCACCGTTCAGGCGATGGGAGTGGTGCTCCTCTCGGCGGCGGCGGCGGGAGTCGGCGAGATCGGATACGGCGTGCGCGGAATCACCGTGGCGGTCGCCGCCTCGTTGATCGGATGGGTCGCGTGGGCCTTTCTCATTTGGCTGATCGGGACGAAGTTTCTCGCGGAGCCGGAAACGAACGCCGACGTGGGGCAGCTGATGCGAACGATCGGCTTCGCGGCCGGCCCCGGGATCATCCGCTTCCTCGCGTGGATTCCGATCCTAGGGCCGCTGATCGATCTCGCCGCGTGGGTCTGGATGTTGGTCGCGATGATCGTGGCGGTGCGCCAGGCCCTCGACTACAAGAGAACCGGCCGGCCATCCTGGTGTGTGGGATCGGCTGGTTCGTGAACGTCATCATCTTCGTCTCGCTCGCCTCGCTCCTGGGCATCGCCGTGCTCAGCGTGAAGAACATGACCGGGGTCTAGTAGCGGAGCTCGGCCGCGAGCCGCGCGAGCCAGGCGTTCTCCGTGGCGCCGCTCACGTGATCCACGTTCTCGCGCCGGCGGTAGCCGGCGCCGGCGCTCAGGTCGACGTTATCGCGCGGGAGCCACCGCAGATCCCCCCAGACCTCGCGCCGCTCCTCGACGACGCCGGAGAGCCCCGAGCCCACCTCGCCCTGGGCGGGGCTCCACGACTCTCCGAGACGTCCTTCGCCCTTGTTGACGAACTCGCCGCTCCAGCGCAGCTGCCAGTCGCGCGATAGGTCATAGCCGGCCTCGACCCAGAGGTTCTCGACGTCGGGACCGTACAGGTATCCGAGCGGCCGGCCCCGGTACTCGAAATTCTGGCCGTAGTAGACGCTGTAGGTGTAGATGCGGACCCGGGCGTACTCGGCGAGGAAGTGGATCATCCCGTCGCCCATCGGGCGGTCGCTCCGGAAGCCGGCCTGCCACGCGAACCGATCGGGCATCGCCTTGTTCTCGGTGGTGAAATCGTCGACAAGAAGCTCGCCGTAGAGCGTCAGGTTGGGCGAGACGCGCACGACGGCGTCGGCGGACGCCATCGCGTTCGAGCGCTCGAGCGTCCGCACCGAATCGGTCGAGGCTTCGCGGATGTGTATCCGCTCGACGAGCGTGTAGGGGATCGCGCCGATTCCATAGAGCAGGTCGATGCCGTCCCCGGTGTAGCGGACCGCCTCGGCGAGTCCCAGGTTCAGCCACGGCGTGGCCGCGAGCTCGAGGCGGTGCGCGGCGAACATCCGGTGCTCCGCGCTCGAGAGGATTCCCGAGACGGCGGTCGCGGTGACGCGACCCGCGGCGTTGCCCTGGAGCCACAGGAATCCCATCGGTCCCGCGGCGTCGGCCAGGAGAAGCGTGCCGCGGCGCCCCGGGCCCCAACGGAAGTAGTCATAGCCGACCGCCGCCGTGACCGCGCTCAGGCGTCCCGTCAGCTCCGTGTGGAGTACGGCCATCTCGACGTCGGTGCGGACGGCGAGCGGATCGATGAAATTCCGCTGGCCGCGGATCCGCGTGATGCCCAATTCCAGAAATTCGCCGAAGCCGGGCTGGATCTGAAGTCCCATCCGGGCGCTGACGGCCGTTTCGTCCCGGAATCGGAAATGGGCCGCGTTCCGCTTCTCGTCGTAATCGCCGCGGGCGTGCCCCGCGCTCACGATCCGGAAGCGGGTATCGCCGCCGCGCCAATCCGCGAGGGGTCCGGTCTCCGGACGCTCGGGTGCTTGGCCCAGATCGGTCAGCTCGCGCGCGAGCTCCCGCTCGAGACGCCGGTAGCTGAGATTTCGCTCCACCTCGGGGTGGAGGCGGCGGGCACGTAGGAGGGCGCGGGCCACGTCGACGCGGACCAAGGGGCGCGTGTAGATTCGCAGGGAGTCGAGCAGACCGCGCGCGGCCAGGACTTCGATCTCCTCGTACGCGGCGCTTCGGACCGGGAGAAACTCGGCGGGGTCCGCGGAGGCCGGGCGCGGGCTCCACGCCGCGGCGCCAGGGCCGCCCCACGCGGCAATGCATGCGCCAATGAGAACCGCGCGGAAGGGTGTGCCGAAGCGCATCGCGCGAGAGTACCTGGGGTGTGGCCCGGAGGCCACAGGGTGTTCCCGGGGCAGCGACCGGTGTGCCCTCCCGATCGCCCGGCATCCCCCTAACTCGTTCATTTACAATGAAAACTCCCATGGCACGTCGGCTGCAAAGGATGGGTGTGGTTGGTGGTCACTCTAAACCCCGGAGGCCGTCATGGAGCGCCGTGCGCGCAGATCGAAGAGAGTCGCCGTGAATCCCTATCGAACCGTCCTGGTTGGAGCGGGCCTGGCCGCAGTCTGGCTCCTCGCGTTGTCCGCGAAACCGTCCGCTTCCGCCGCATCGGAAGATACATCCACCTTCCTTCGCGGCGATGTGTTCGCCAAGGAATCGTTCGCATCGATGTCGGAGCGTCCGCTCCGTCGCCGCGGCTCTCGACGCTCGGACGACTACGGGTACCGGCGCCAATCGTCGTACGGCTTCTTCAATGTCGGCGGGGGCGTCTTCGATCCCTCGAACCAGCCTGGGACCGGGTTCTACGGGACCGTGTCCGGCGGCACCGAGGCCGGCGACGCGATGGATCTCGGCGCCCAGCTCTCGTGGTATCACCGCGGCTCGCGCGGCGAGCGCGTGTTCGCCTCGTATACCGACCCGGCCGGAAATACCGTGCGGCAGGAGGTCGAGACGCAATCGGTCAACACGGACCTCGTGCCCCTGATGGGGATCGTCCGCGTGAAATTCCCGCTCACGCCGCAATTCCAGCCCTACCTCGGCGCGGGCGCCGGGTACGAATGGCTCCTCGTCGAGGGGACCGACAGCCAGGGCAATGCGTTCAGCAACGATTACGCGGGCTTCGGAGCCCAGCTCATGGCGGGAGTCAACCTCTCGGCGTCGTCCTCGACCGCGCTCTACGCCGAGACCACGTATAACTTCAGCACCGTGCACGCGGACTTCTACGACCCCTTCATCAACGCGAACGTTCGGGAGTCGCTCGACTTCGACGGGCTCGCGCTCCACGGCGGCATTCGCGTTCGGTTCTAGTTGTCTCCCAAACGCTTGTGGGTTACCTTGGCGACGAGCAGGGCCGTCCGCGTGGGGACCGGGGGGGTCTGAACCCAACGCAGTCCAAGGAGGAAATTCGCGATGACACGAGCTTCGTTCCGCTTCGTTGCGCTCTTCACCGCGATTGGGCTTTGCTGCGCCCTCTCGCCCGCTTTCGCGCAGCAGCACGCGCAGACCGCGGCCCAGAATGACGTCGGCCTCGGATTCAAGGGAATCGGCGGAAGTCTCGGCTTGGTCGACCCCGAGAACGCGAGCAGCGCGGTCGCTCTGGGATTCCACGTCGACGCGGGCACGATCGTCCGCAACGTCCACCTGATCCCGTCGTTCAGCTACTGGAATGTCGGCACCGACGTCGGCGCGTATCACGCCGACGTGAAGGACCTCGCGTTCGCAACGGATGTGAACGTCGACTTTCCGCTCCAGGGCGGCCGCTTCACGCCCTACCTCGGCGGAGGGCTCGGGCTGAACTTTCTCTCCTTCGATTCCAACGCCCCGAACAGCGTCAGCGCCAACGACACCAAGCTCGGCCTGAACCTCCTGGGAGGCATGAGGAACGACGTCATGCCGAACCTGGCGATCTTCGGGGAGCTCCGGTACTCCTTCGTGACCGACGCGAACCAGCTCAAGATCCTGGGCGGGTTCACCTACAAGTTCATCTACTAGGCGCGCGAAGCGCCTGAGGAGGGAAAGATGAGACAGATACGCCTTTTCGGAGTGATTTTCCTTGCGCTGTTCTTGGCAGTCGGCCTGTCGGCTTGCAACAAGAAGGCCGAGACCGACGTTTCCTCGACGACAACCGAGGGGAGCCAGGCTACCGCCTCGAACCCGGCGACCACGCAGGAAACCCCTTCGCCCGAGCCGAGCACGTCCCAGCCGGCGCCAACGACCACGACAACCACCACCACGACCACGACATCCTCGAAGCACACGACCAAGTCGTCGCCCTCCAAGACGACGAAGGCGGTGCCTGCGGCGGAGACGCATACCGTCTCAATGCCCGCCGGGGCGGCGTTCGACGTGCAGCTGACCACGCCCGTGAGCACCAAGACCTCGAACGTGGGCGACAAGATCGAGGCGACGCTGATCCAGCCCTTGGTCGCGGCGGATGGGCAAGTGATCGCAAACAAGGGGGCGTTGGTTCGGGGAGAGATCGCCGAGCTGACCCGTGCTAGCAAGTCGAGGGCCGCGGAAGATCGCGCTTCGCTGAAGTTGGCCTTCACGTCCATCCAGACCGTGGACGGCGAAAAGAGCTTGAGCACGACCGTGACCAACTCCGAGGGGAAAATGGTCGCGGGGAGCACGACCAAGCGTGACGCGCTCGTGATCGGCGGCAGCGCCATGGCCGGCGCGATCCTGGGCAAGATCATCGGGAAGGATACGAAGGGTGCGGTCGTCGGGGCGTTCGGAGGCGCCGTGCTCGGGACCGGCGCGATGATGGCGTCGAAGGGCCACGAGCTCGAAGTCCCCGCCGGGAGCAAGGTCTCGCTCCGGGCCGAGGAGCCGATTACCGTCGTCTCGAAGTAGCGCGATGGGAGGCGCGGTGTTCAATCTGTCGAACCCGCTCCTCAACATCGTCGCGCGCACCGCGGTCATCTATCTGGCGCTCCTCGTGGGGCTCCGCCTCACGGGGAAGCGTCAGGTAGGGCAGTTCACTCCGTTCGACCTCCTTCTCCTCCTCCTCCTCTCGAACGCGGTTCAAAACGCGATGGTCGGCCCCGATACGTCCGTGGCCGGCGGGCTCATTGCCGCGTGCACGCTGTTCGGGGCGAACCTGATCGTCGCGGCGATCGCGCGGGGGAGCCGCCGGGCGGCGAAGGTGGTGGAGGGCACGGCGACCTTGCTCATCCGCCACGGCCAGGTCATCCAGCAGAATCTCGACAACGAAGGGATCTCGGCGGAAGACTTGCGGAGGGCGCTCCGGGAGCACGGCATCGACGACGTGAAGTTGGTGCGCGCCGCGATCCTGGAAGTCGACGGCTCGATCAGCGTGCTGCGCGAGGACGAATTCCCCAAGGTCGAAAGGCCGTATCACCACATCCGCGGCCTGAAGCGAAAAGCTTAGCGGCCTGAAGCGAAAAGCTTAGAGGATCCGCTTTCCCAGAAGGCTCTGGGCCAGCTCCACCGCGAGAATCCCCGTCATGTTCCGCGTGTCCAGGACCGGGTTGACCTCCACCAGGTCGAGCGAGAGGACGTTCGCGCGCTCGCTCAGGATCTCCATGGCGAGGTGCGCCTCGCGGTAGCTGATCCCGCCCCAGAGGGCCGTTCCCACGCCCGGCGCGTCCTCCGGATCCACCACGTCGAGGTCGAAGGAGACGTGGATTCCCGCGGTGCCTTCGCCCGCGATCCGCATGGCGTCGCTCACCACGTCTCGCATGCCGCGCTCGTCCACGTCGCGGATCGTGTAGACGGTGACGCCGCTCTTCTTCAAGATTTCCCGCTCGCCGGGATCGAGGTCGCGCACGCCGACCAGGACGACGCGGCCCGGCTCGACCTTCCGTCCCCGCCCGCCGAGACCCACGAGGTCGGGATCGCCCATTCCCATGGAGATCGCGAGGGACATGCCGTGGATGTTCCCGGACGGGGTCGTCTCCGGCGTGTTGGCATCGCCGTGCGCGTCGAACCAGATGACGCCCATCGAGCCGCCCTGGCGACTGACATGGTTGCTCACGCCCGCCAACGAGCCGATCGTGATGGAATGGTCGCCGCCCAGGACGACCGGCATCCGGCCCTCGCCGAGGCTTCGCTCCACCTCGCGCCGGAGCGCGTCGCACGCGGCGAGGATCGCCCGCTTGTAGCGGAGCACGGGGGCGCCGACCTCGAGCGTCTCGGGGATCATCACGTCGATGTCGCCGAAGTCGACAACGGTGTGGCCCAGGGCCTCGAGATGGCGCTCGAGGTCCGCGATCCGGATCGCCGAGGGTCCCATGTCGACCCCGCGGCGGCCCTGGCCGAGGTCGACCGGGGCGCCGATGATCTCGAGCTGGCGCGTGCGTGGGTTCATAGGGCCGAGCAGTCTAGCAGAGGCGGGCGAGTCCTTGACACCTCCACGTCCGGGGCGGATACTCCCGCATTCCTTTCCCAATTGGGCCTACGAGACGAGGAGCTTCCTGGATGGACGCCACCCACGCACTGCTCAAAGAACTGACGGAGGGCTTCGGCCCGCCGGGCCACGAGGAAGAAATTGCCACCCAGATGCGGAAGCACCTGAAGGGCCTCGGCGAGGTCTCGCAGGATGGTCTGGGCAGCATCATCTGCAAGAAGAAAGGCACCTCGGACGAGCCCCGCATCATGGTCGCCGGGCACATGGACGAGGTCGGCTTCATGGTGAAGGGGATCACGCCCGAGGGATTCATCAAGTTCCTCCCCATGGGCGGCTGGTGGGGCCACGTCCTCCTCGCCCAGAAGGTGAAGATCCGCACGAAGCGCGGCGACGTCGTCGGCGTCGTGGGGTCCAAGCCGCCGCACGAGCTTCAGGAAGAGGAGCGGAGGAAGGTCCTCGAGCTCAAGGACATGTTCATCGACGTCGGGGCGACCTCCTACTTCGACGTGAAGAAGAAGCTCGGCGTCCGCGCGGGCGACCCGATCATCCCTGACGCGCCGTTCTCGGTCATGAACAACGAGCGGCTCTACCTGGCGAAGGCCCTCGACAATCGCGTCGGCTGCGCCTTGGTGGTGGATACGCTCCGGAAGCTCAAGGCCACGAGCCACCCGAACACCTTCTACGGCGTCGCCACGACGATGGAGGAGGTCGGGCTGCGCGGCGCGCAGACGAGCGTCGCGTCGGTCAAGCCGGACGTCGCGATCGCCGTGGACGTGGGCATCGCCCACGACACGCCCGGCTCCATCGGGGACGGCGACGAGAAGCTCGGCGCCGGGGTCGGAATCCTGGTCTACGACGCCACGTTGGTGCCGAACCGGAAGCTCCGCGATCTCGCGGTCGACATCTGCGAGAAGGGCAAGATCACCTACCACCTGGGCACGGTCGAGCGCGGGGGGACCGACGCGGGCCGCTTCCACGTCTACGACACCGGCATCCCCTCGCTCGTGATCTTCATTCCGACCCGGTACATCCACAGCCACTCGACGATCATGGATCGGAAGGACTATGACCAGGCGGTGCGGCTCCTGACCGAGCTCACGAAGCGCCTGGACAAGAAGACGGTGGCGTCGCTCTAGAGGCGTCCCCCGGCGATTCTCTCGAGTGGAGGGAGGGCGGATGAGCCAGGAGGCGAAGAAGTTTCTGGCCGAGCTGATCGGGACTTTCGCGCTGGTCTTCTTCGGCGCGGGGGCGATCCTCCAGCAGAACGCGACCCAGAGCGTCGGAACCACGGGCATCGCGGTCGCGCACGGCATGGCGATCCTCGTCGGCGTCTACGCGTTCGGCCACATCTCCGGCGGCCACTTCAACCCAGCGGTCACATTCGGAATGCTGGTGACGCGCCGCATTCGCCCCGGCGGGGCGATCTCCTATTGGGTCGCCCAGCTCGTCGGCGCTACACTCGGGGCATACGTCCTCTGTCGCGCCTACGGCGGCCCCACCGAGGCGCACCTGGGCGTACCGACGGTCTCGGCGGGCGTGACCCCGCTCATGGCGATGAGCCTCGAGGGCCTGATGGCCTTCCTGCTCGTCATCGTGATCTTCGGCACCGCGGTCGATCCCCGCGCGCCGAAGGGGTTCGCCGGTCTCGCGATCGGCTTGACCCTGGTCGGAAACATCCTGGCGGGCGGCTCGCTCACGGGCGCGGCGTTCAATCCGGCCCGCGCGTTCGGCCCGGCGTTGATCGCGGGTTATTGGCAGGATCAATGGCTCTACTGGGTCGGGCCGCTGCTCGGCGGCGCGATCGCCGCCTTGGTCTACGAGCGGGTACTACTCCAGCGCGCCTGAAAACACACCTCGGGCGGGGGATCTGATGGACCCACGTCCGGCCGCAATCGAGCGTGATCTCGGTCCTCTCCTCGAAGGCGAGGTCCGGACCGACCCGATCACGCTCGCTCTCTTTTCCACCGCCGCGTGCATCTTCCGCCGTAAGCCGGTCGCGGTCGTCTCCCCCCGCGGAACCGCCGATGTCGCGCGCACGGTCGAGTACGCGCGCTCGAAGGGGATCCCGGTCACGCCCCGAGGCGGCGGCTCGAGCCTCGCGGGGCAGGCTCTGGGCGACGGCATCATCCTCGACTTCTCCACCCACACCCATCGCATCCTCGAAGTCGACCCGGACCGCCGGCTCGTGCGCGTGGAGCCGGGCGCGATCCACACGCGCGTCCAGCGCGCCGTGGGGAAGCATGGGCTTCGGCTCGGCCCGGACCCCTCGAGCGGCGATTTCTGCACGATCGGCGGGAACGTAGGGACCAACGCGGCCGGGGCGCACACGCTCCGGCACGGCGCGATGAAGGACCACGTCGCCGCGCTCACCGTCGTGCTCCACGACGGCTCGGTCGTGACCCTCTCCGAGGAGGGCTCCTCGGGGAGCCCGGCGTGGGGGCCGATCGAGCGCGAGCTGACCGACCTGCTCCGGCGCGGCGCCTCCGCGTTCCTCCCCGAGAAGCCGAAGTCGAACAAGAACTCGGCCGGGTACGACCTCTGGGGCGCCTGGAACCCGGGCGATTCAGTTTCCTCGATCGGTCCCCGCTTCGACCCGATCCGGCTCTTCGTGGGATCCGAGGGAACGCTCGGCGTCGTCGCGGAGGTCACGATGCGGCTGGTGGAGAAGCCCAGGGCCACCGCGGTCGCGCTCCTCTACTTCGCGAGCTGGACGGACGCGAGCGAGGCGGTGCTCGAGGCGAGGGGCATGGGCGCGTCCGCGGTCGAGGCGATGGACCACACGTTCCTCGCCTTCGTTCGCGATTACCGTCCCGATCTTCGCGATCTCGTCCCGGAGAAGTTCGTGGCGGGGATTTTGGTGGAGTTCGAGGGAGACACCGAGGAGGAGGCGCGGACCGGGATCGCGGCGCTCGAGGAGTGGGTCGCGCCGCGGCGGGGGAAAGTGATCGACTTCCGCGCGGCCCGCACCGGCGAGGAGCGATCGGCGCTCTGGGGCGTGCGGCGCGCGGCGCTGCCGCTGGTCTACCGGGCCTCGCCCGTCGAGAAGCCGATGAACTTCATCGACGACACCGCCGTCCCCGTGGAGAAGCTGGGCGAATACATCGAGGGGCTGCGCGCGATCTTCGCGAAGCATCGGACGCGGTACGTCATCTTCGGCCACGCGGGCAACGGGAACGTGCACGTCATGCCTCTGATGGATCCGCACGAGACGACGTTCGCGGCGCGCATGGCCGCGATGGCGGAGGAAGCCTTCGAGCTGACGTGGCGCCTCGGCGGCACCATCACCGGGGAGCACGGCGACGGGGTCCTCCGCGCGCCGTACCTGCGCCGGCAATATCCGGAGTCGTACCCGGTCATGGCGGCGGTGAAGCAGGTGCTCGACCCGGACGGGATCCTGAACCCCGGAAACGTCATCTCGGGGGAGACGACGTTTCCCGAGAAGTTCCTGAGGTTCACGAACTCGTTCGTGCAGACCGGCACCGTCTTCGACGAGCCGGAGTACCGCGCGATGATCGAGCTTTGCCATGGGTGCGGCACCTGCCGCGATTACTGCCCGGTGGGGAGCACGACGCTGCGGGAGCCGCACACGGCGCGCGCGAAGTCGGTACTCCTGCTCGAGGTGATCCGGGGCGAGCTGCCGCGGGCGCTCCTGACCGAGAAGCCGTTCAAGGAAGTCATGGATTCGTGCTTCAACTGCAAGCTCTGCCTGACCGAGTGTCCGAGTCAGGTGGACATCCCGGGTCTCGCGATCGCCGCCCGGAAGGAGTTCGTGGAGGCGCGCGGGATGCCGCTCCGGAATTGGGTGTTGGGGCGCGCCGACCGGGTCGGGAGCCTGGTTGGAGCCGCGCCCGGCATCGCCGGCCTCGCCAACCTCGCGATCGGGAACCCGGTGGAGCGCGCCGCGCGCGAGAAGCTCGGTGGGATCGCCGGGAAGCTCGATCTCCCGCGGTTCCGCCGCTCGTTCGGGACAGGCGACCAAGGATCGAAGCGGGTGCTCGCGTTGCCGCTCACGCCGGCGGCGCCTGGACCGGGCGGCACCCACGCGCGGCTGGGGCCGATGCCATACCGCGACGTGCCGCTCACCAAGCGGGTCGCCTACTTCGCCGGCTGCTTCGCGCGCTTCCACGATCCCGAAGGGGAGGCGGCCGCCACCGTGAAGGTGCTCGAGGCGAACGGGATCGAGGTCATCGTTCCCGAGCAGCACTGCTGCGGCATCGCGCTGATCACGATGGGAGCGGAGCGGTCGGTGCGCGCGGACGCGGAGCGCAACCTCAGGTCGCTCCTGCCGCTCGTGGATCGCGGCTTCACGGTGGTGGCGAGCGCGCCCTCGTGCGGCCTGGCCCTGATCGAGGATTATCCCCGGATCCTGGGGACCGACGACGCGAGGCGTCTCTCGGACCACACGATCGACGTGCACCAGTACCTCTGGCGCCTCTACCAGCGAGGGGAGATGCGCACCGACTTCCGGGCCGTGCCGATCTCGGTCGTCTACCACAACGCCTGCCACTCGGTGGCCCAGGGGATCACCGAGGAGCCGATCCAGCTGCTCAAGCTGATCCCGGGTGTCGACGTCCGTCCGATCGACGATTCCTGCTGCGGGATCGCGGGGACCTACGGGATGAAGGCCGAGAACTACGACCGCGCGATCGAGATCGGCGACCCGCTCTTTCGCGAGATCGATCGCACCAAGGCCGAGGCGATCCTCACCGGATGCGGCACCTGCAACATCCAGATCGCTCACGGCGTGAAGCGCCCGGTCGTCCACACGATGTCGATCCTGCGCCGCGCGTACGGTGTTTGAGACGGAAGATCTTCTGGGCCAGTAAGGGGGAGGGGAAAATCGTGCTCGGCGGACTCGAGATTCATCCTGCCATCGTCCACTTTCCGATCGCGCTGACCGCGGTCGCGGCTCTCTCGGCGATTGTCTACATGCTGTTCCGCGTCGAGTGGATCCGTTGGTTCGCGCCGGTGCTCCTATCGCTCGCGCTCCTGGGTGCCGTCGGCGCGTACTTCAGCGGAGAGTCGGCGAAGGATCGCGCCGAAACGTTGGGCGTCCCGGAAGCGGCGATCGAGAAGCACGAGGAGACCGGCATCTGGGGCCTAGGGACGACCGGGCTGGCCTGCCTGCTCACGTGGGCGACCCATACGCGGCGCCGCGGCGTCTTTCTCTCCACTGCGCTAACGCTCGCGGCGGCGGGGATATTCCTCTGGAACGGCCACCTCGGCGGGCAGCTCGTCTTCATCCACGGCGCAGGGAAGGTGAGCGCGCCGGTGGCGCCTCGAGCGGCGGCTCACCCCGGAACGGCGCAGCCCCGCGCGCCGCACCCGCGGAAGAAGCGCTAGAGGCGAATCACGCTCAGCATCGCGGCGACGCCGAACGCGGTGATGATCCCCCCGGATACCCGATTCACCCATCGAAGAGGGCCCGCGTCGAAGCGGGCGCGAAGGAGGCCCATCGTCCCGCTCAGCGACAGCCACCAGAGCGCCGAGCCCAGGAAGACCCCGAGGACGAGGCTCGCCGGGGCAAGCGGATTGGAATGCGAAGTCCCGACGCCGATCGTGGCGAAGATCGCGACGAACGAGAGGATGGTCATCGGGTTGGTGAGCGTCAGGATGAACGTCGTGGCATAGGCGCCAAAGAGCCCCGTGCCGCGCAATCGGGCCGCCCTCTCGGCAGGCTCGGTGCGAATGGTGCGGACCCCCAGAAAGAGCAGGAACGCCCCGCCGATGAGGCGAATCCAGGTCTGTCCCCCGACCAGGAAATCGGTGAGCGCCGTGAGCCCGAAGGCCGCCACCAAGCCGTAGATCGTGTCGGCCGTCGCGGCGCCCAGGCCGGTCACGAAGCCGGCCGCGCGCCCTTCCGCCAGGGTGCGCCGGATGCAGAGCACCCCGATCGGGCCCACCGGGGCCGCGATCGAGAACCCGATCACGATCCCACGCACCAGGTAGCTCCAGCTCACGTCGGGTTGTCTCCTCGCATAGGGTTCGGTATACTAATCGGCTCGCAGCGAAATCCCAAGAGCAAGGAGACATTTCCGTGATTCCGGCGACACAGGTCAAAGTTGGCATGGTGATCCTGCACAAAGGGGAGCCCCTGCGCGTGACCAGCGTACTCCACGTCACCCCGGGCAATTGGCGGGGCATGGTGCACGCGAAGATGGTGAACCTCGTGACCGGCTCCCAGGCGGAACACCGGTTCCGTTCGGAGGACAAGGTGGAGCGGGCCGAGCTGGACCATCATCCGCTCCAGTACACCTACCGCTCCGGCGACGAGTTCACGTTCATGAACACCGAGAATTACGAGATGGTGAACGTGCCCGCGGATCACCTGGGCGACGCCGTGAACTACCTGGTCGAGGGCATGACCGTGGAGATGTCGTACTTCGACGGGAAGCCGGTCGGCGTGGATCTCCCGATGTTCGTCGAGCTGGAGATCGTCGAGACCGATCCGGTCATGAAGGGCGCGACCGTCACTTCATCCCCCAAGACGGCGAAGCTCAACACGGGTCTCGTCACCAAGGTCCCGCAGCACATGTCGACCGGAGACCGCGTCAAGATCGACACTAGGGATGGATCTTTCGTCGAGCGGGTGTAGTATCCGGGGATCGTGACCCGGCGATCCCTCCATCCAACCTTGGCCCTCCGAGCAGCAGCCTTTCTTGGGGCGCTCCTGCTTCCACTGCCCTGCTGTGTCTGCCTCGCAGGCGAGGAAGGAGAGCCGAAAGCGGCCGCCGCGACCCGCGGGTTCACCTTCAGGCCCCATCCTCTGCCGTATTCCCGATCGTACGGCGTCTTCGATCTTGGGCTCTCCTATCGATTGAACAAGGACAAGGGCTACTACTCGACCGACAGCCGCGTCGGAGTCTCGCTCGATCTCGGATATATGTGCAATCTGTCGCCGGAGAACGCGGTCGGAGTTAGCGTTTTCGGGTTGTCCGACGAGAGGTCGGAACGAGGCGGCGTCCGCGCTCGGTATCGGCGATGGCTGACCCCTGCGGTCGGCGCCGATGCCACCGTGGGGTTAGCGCTCGCGAATAGCGATGCGTACTACAGCCAGGCACCCAGATTCGTCGGGAGCGTCGGGGTTCAAGCGGGGGGCCTCGTGGGGGCTACGCTCGAGGCGGAGCAGATCGGCTCTTCTCGTGGCGCTGGGTCAGTCTGGGATTGGCGAATCGGGGGTCGTCTGGGATCGGGAGCGGGTGTGGTCGGGACGGTTCTGCTTATCGGCGCCCTGGCTGCCTTTATCGCCACGTATAGTTATGATTAGTCTCGCTCGGAAGGCTCGGTGGTAAGCTCGTAGTCAGTCCTCCCGCTCTGCTAGCCCCGGCCCCCAGCTCTACGGTTTTCGCCGGCCGGTTGTAGGAGGCCCTATGCGGCCCCGGGTCGCTGTCCTCGCCGCTGTTCTTGCTCTTGGATTCCCCTCGCGTTCGACCGCCTCCAGTACCGGATCTCTAGATTCGGCCGCGCCTCCCACGCCGGTGGTATTGGTCCAGCTGGAACGGGATTCGACGTTGATCGTCGCGCGGGTCGAGCCGTCTTCGCTTGGGATCGTGAGGGTGATTCATGAGGACGGCTCCGAGGAGTTCGTCGCGAATCACAGGATCCGCTGGATCCGGGACGCGGACGGCCGAGACAGGACCTCCTACGTTCTCGATCGAGGGAAAAGCCTCGGTGACGCCCCAGTTTCCATCCGATACGCGGCGCGGCGGGCGTCGCGGACACTCCGAGGAAGCCCGCTTCCGACCCGGAAATCGTTCCCCGTGATCCAAGCCGGGCTTCTCGCTCGCCTCGATCGGGATCAAGACCATCCGAGCGACCATCCAGTCTCAATGATGCTCGACCTCGGAGGAATGAAAAACGTGACCGAGCGCTGGAGCGCAGGCTGGAGCCTATGTTTCGCGGGCGATGAGGATTTCTCGCGACTGGGAACGAAAGTGAGATTCCGGCGATGGCTCGGCCCTGCGATCGCGATCGACGCCGCGCCGGGGATTCTCTTCGCCAAGGACATCAGTTCTTACGGGAGCCACTACCTTCCGGGGTTCGTGGGAGAGCTGGGAGTGAGCTTCGGAGATTGGGTGTCTGTGACCGCTCAGATGGAGGCGTCACGCCGAGAGCGCTATTATTTTTACCGCCAGGCAGGTTGGTTTGAGGGCGTGTCTCGGCTGGAAGGACGAACGGAAGTTTCCTGGTACTTCGGTGGCAAGTTCGGTGGAGAGGCGGCGATCGTGGGGACCTTTGGCACCCTTCTGCTCGCCATGATCTTAGCAGGGGGGGTGTCCCCGACGTTTTGATCCCCTCGATGCCCCGCCCTCACCCCGCCTTCCCCAACCGCCGCGCGATCTCCCACCCGGCGGCGGCGCCCTGGCCGGCGGCGTTCGCGATCGAAGGCCAGCGGGGAGAGCAGACATCCCCGGCTGCGTAAACGCCCGCGGCGCTCGTGACGCCGCCCCAGCCGACCTGAATGTATCCGCCCCGATCGAGTCGGAGCTTCCCGCGCAACAGCTCGGTGCGGGGCTCCCACCCGACGCGGATGAATATCGCCTCGGCCTTCGCGACGCGCACCGTCCTCGACCCGCGCGTTAGGTACTCGACCGCTTCCACTCGATCGGCGCCGACGATCCGGCGAACGCGCGCGTTTCGGACGATCCGAATGCTCGGATCCTTCTTCGCTCGCGCCAGGAAGTCGGGCCGGGCGCGGAATCGGGAGGAGCGGTGCAGGAGGGTGACCTGGGAGCCGACCTCGGAGCAGAGGAGCGCGTCCTCGACTGCTGCCGTGCCGCCTCCCACCACGACCACCGGCCGCCCCGCGTAGGCGGTGCGGTCGCGGTTCGCCGAGTGGCTCACGCCGCGGCTCTCCAGCTCCCTCTCGCCCGGAACGCCGAGGGCCCGGCGCCTTAGCCCCGTGGCGATCAGGAGCGTCTTCGCCTGGTATCGCTCGCTCCCGCGCATCACGGTCTTCGTGCGGACGGCGATCCGGGTGATCGGCGAGCCCACGAGGATCGAGATCCCGGCGGTGCGCACGTCGTTCAGGAAGGCGGCGGCGAAGCGGTCGCTTTCCCATCCGATCCCCAGGAGATAGTTTTGGATGGGCGCGTGGATCTCGTGGAGCTGGCCGCCGGGCTGGAGCGCTTCCTCCACGATCAGGTACTCGACCCCGAAATCCCGGAGGAAGAGCGCCGCGGAGAGGCCGGCGACCCCGGCCCCGACGATCAGCGCCTCGACGCGTTTCCGTCGGGGCATAGGGTTCCCGCCACCTCCCAGAAGGTTTTTGGCTCGATCGGTCCGAGCCCGTGGCGCCGGCTGAGCTCGTCCAGGAAGCGCTTTCGATCGGTGAGCCGGTCCGGGGTAAGCGCGCTCAAGCCGTCGGAGTGGATTCGGATCGTCGTCGAGACGCCGCGCACCCGCTCGATCTTTCCGCCTCCGCGCGCTACGCGCAGCAGCCAGTCCCAGTCCTCGGAGTAGGCCATCTTGGGGTCGAAGAGTCCGAATCGCTCGAACGCGTCGCGCCGCGCCGCGAAGGAGCTGGGTGGGATGAACCCGTCGCGCCCGAACAACGCCAAGTCGAAGTCGACGGCGAGCAGCCTCTGACCGCCGCTCGCCTCCTCCACGATCCGCGCGTCGGAGTAGACGACCGACGCTTCCGGGTCGCGATCGAGCGCGTCGGCCAGCTGCTTCACGTGCCCGCGCTCCCAGAGATCGTCGTCGTCGAGAAACGCGATCGCATCGCCGCGCGCGCGCTCGATCCCTCGGTCGCGAGCCAGGGCGAGCCCCTCCGGCGGGTCGTCGCGCTCGACCAGGATGTAGGGAAACTCGAGCGTCGCGAGAAACCCTCGTGCCTCGTCATCGAGCGGTGTGCCGCCGTCCCGCACCAGGACCAGCTCCATCTCCAGATGACTCTGGGCCGCGACGGTCGCGAGCGCTTCGCGGAGAAACGCGGGACGGTTCCGCGTGGGAAGGACGACGGAGATCGAGGCCACGAATCAGCCGCGCTCGGCTCGGCGCGCTTCGGTGACGAACTGGACCCGCTGCTCGACCCCGCGCATCTCGGCGCAGAGGTGGCGCGAGCGAACCGTCACCTCCAGCGTCGCCGGCTCGAGGGCGCGCTCCAAGTGGTCGGCGATGGCCTGGGTCAGATTTTCCTGGATGCGCGGGATGCGGGCCAGGTCCCGCACGAGGCGCGCGATCGACGAGGGCCCCGCCACCTTGCTCCGCGGCGCGTAGCGCACCTGGGCTTCGCCGAAATAGGGAACGAGGTGGTGCGGGCAGAGGCCGTAGACCGGAATCTCCTCCAGCGCGACCGTCTCGCCGGGGTGCCCGCGGTATCGCGCGGTTTGAAGCGGGCGGATCTCTTCCCGCAGCCCGGCGGTCCGGTCCGCCAGAAATGCGGCGGCCAGCTCGGCGGTCTTCGTGTACTCAGGGTCGAGCCTCGGATCGATCCCGATCGACCGGAGGAACTGCTCGAGGGCCGCCACGTCGGGTCCGAGGCCGCGCGCCTGGGCGCCGTCGTGCGTCCCAGCGTCGCCCGGCGCGTGGCTCTCGGTGGCTCCGCCGTTGGTCCGTCCCGACCGACCCCGCTTCGGGCTCATAGGCCCAACGCCTTGGCCTCGCCCTGAAGCGCGGCCAGCACGAACGCGACGTGCTCTTCCAGCGGAACGCCCAGCTCGCTCGCGCCCTGCTCGATCTCGTCCCGATTCACCGAGCGCGCGAACCCCTTCGTCCGCATCTTTCGAAGCACCGAGTCGGGCGTGACCTCGGCCAGCGACTTGTTGGGTTGGACGAGCGCGGCCGCCGTGATCAGGCCGCAGAGCTCGTCGCTCGCGAAGAGGGCGCGGGCCATCGGCGTCTCGCGCGGCGTTCCCGAATAGGCCGCGTGGCCGAGGATCGCCTGGATCATCTCCTTGGGATATCCCCGCTCTTCGAGGATGCGGCATCCCACGAACGGGTGCTCTTCCCGGCTCGGATGCTTCTCGTAGTCGAAATCATGGAGAAGCCCGGTCACGCCCCAGAGCTCCTCATCCGCGCCCTGCTTCCGGGCGTAGGCGCGCATGGCGGCTTCCACCGCGTAGGCGTGCTTCCGGAGCCCAGGCCCCTCGGTATGCTCGTGGAGCAGGGCGAGCGCCGCGTCGCGGCTCAGGGAAGCGTTCTGGGATGGTTGCGGGTGGGGGGTCATGATAGCGCCGTCGAGGCGCTCGAAAATCATAGGCGCGTGCGCGCCGTGTGACAAGCGGGATCGCCCCGGCCGCCGCGGCGGCCGGGGGCGAGGCTAGAGCTTCTTCTTCGTGATGACGGTGGCGAGGAGCTGCGTGATCGTCTCGGTCCCGGTCACGAACTGGAGCGGAGGCGTCGCCGTCGTATCGAAGGTGACGCGCACTCCGATCCGCGCCGAATTGTGCACCATCGCCTGCGCGAGGGCGATCGAGGTGACCTCGGTGCTCACGTTGGTGACGTTGTTGGGCGTGAGGACGACCGGCAGGCTCGCGATCGGCGCCGTGGTGAACGGGTCGGTCGAGTCCGCCGACGCGATGTAGATCAGGAGTGCTCCCGAAGCGGTGCCGGTCTGGTTGGCGAAGGAGGCGCCGATCTTCAGGGTCGCGGACATGACCTCGGTCACGTCCTGGACACCCGGGAGAAGGTTGACGCTCTCGCTCGCGACGTCCAGCGTGTCGGCGGCGAAGCCGCCCGGGATCGAGTAGCTCTGCGACACGTCGCTGGGGCTCAGGAAGCTCAGCACGTCGACGGTCAAGATCAAGCTCCGGTCCCCGCACCCGCCCAGCAAGAGCGGGAGAACAAGAAGCCAAGCCGCCCGACGCCGCATTCCGGCCTCCTAGTACAGCGTGACGGAGGCGCAGAGCTCGACCGCCCGCGCCTCCTGCGTATTTCGTTGGTTGGTTCCCACCGCCGTGTCGAGGCCGATGCCGCCGAAGCGGAGCCCGGTCCCGCCGGTGAATTGCCAGCGATCGTTCGAGTCCCGGTACGTGCCGCCGCGAAGGGCGACCCGGCCGAGCCAGGTCTCCGCGCCCATGTGGATTCCGGTGAAGAGCTCGTTCCGCACGACGTCTGCCGCCAGCGTGGTCGGCCCCATCCGCTTGGCGAGGTTGAACGTCGCCGTGGACGGGATCCGGGACGAGAAGCCCGCGTTCTGGGCCACCTTCACGTTCGTGAACTGGTTGAGCGAATCGTCGTAGGTCAGCAGGTTTCGGGACGTTGACCAGTGGATCGTGCTTCCAACGTCTGTCACGCCGACGCCCAGCTCGAAATTTCTCCAGTAGAGGACGGTTCCGAGGTCGGCGCCCAAACCGTGCCCCATGCCTCCCTCGCCGCCGACCGCGGCGTGGCGCGTGAGGCCGGCCATGTCGACCGCGACGGGATTGCTGCTCCCGAAGAGCGTGTCGCCGGTCGTCACGCCCGCGTTCGAGATGATCTGACCATAGGCCAGTCCCATGAGGTACTTGGGAGCGGCGCCGACGTAGATCGCGGTCCCGCCGTTCCGGCGCGGATCGGCCGAAGCGCTCTCAGCGTGCGCCGCGTGAAAGGCCCGGACCGCGTATCCCACCTGATAGGCGAGCGCGGCCTGGGCGACCCCGTCATCCTTGATCCCGTATCGGGTATTTGACGTGAACGGCTCCGCATCGCGGAGCGCCCGGCGGAACTTGTCGCTCAGGCTGATCTCGTTCCGCACGTGGACGAGGGGGCTGAACTGCACGAAGAATGCCCCGAAGCTCTTTCCGATCCCAAAGAGGTGATAGACGCCGCCGAATTTCATCGACTCCTTGGGAATGGCCTTTCGTACGTCCGCGAGGTCGACCTGGAGCGAGTCCTTGGCGACGAAGATCGAGATGTCGCTGGAGACGTTGCCGGGGTCGCTCAACTTCAGCGTCATGGGCGGGTTCGCCACGAGGTCCAGGATCGAGAAGACGTTGAAGTCCGAGTCGTTGGGATCGAACGAAGGGTGGTCGCTCAGGTACTGGATGATCCCCAGCGGCAGCGGGATCGACCCCCACCCGGTCCCCTTGGGGACGGCCCGGAACGCCACATTGGCGGTCGTCGACGCGCCGTTGTCGCTGGTCGCGACCATGCCCATTCCCAGCCTGCGCGCATCCAATGTCTGGGCCCCGGCCGGGGAAGCCAGAATCGCTCCGAGAAGAATGCCTGCGAGTAGTCTCATCCGCTTGTATATCGGCGAGTTGGCGCCCCTCCTTGAGGCGCGGCGGAAGGGCCGGCCGAGGGGCTGGCAGGTGGCCGGCAGGCTCCCCTGGGAGCCGGCGGGTGTCCGAATTGACCCTCCAATGGCCCTATGGTACTGTTCTTCACTTGCTTGAAAACGCGGCAGTTAGACCCGCGCCGCAGCGCGCGGCGCCGCGACGGGGACGCGAGGTAACGCCCAGCCCGAAATGAGCCAGCCCGAACTACCGAAAAATTACGAGCCCACCCAGGTGGAGAAGCGTTGGTACAGCCACTGGGAGGAGCGGGGATATTTCCGCCCGAAGGACGGCCCGGAGCCGCCTTTCGTGATCATGATCCCGCCGCCCAACGTGACCGGAAACCTCCACTTCGGCCACGCCTTCGATCACACGATCCAGGATCTCCTGATCCGCTGGCAGCGGATGACCGGTGTGCCCACGCTCTGGCTCCCGGGCACCGATCACGCCGGGATCGCGACCCAGAACGTGGTCGAGAAGCGGCTGGCCGAGGAGGGAAAGTCCCGCCACGAGCTGGGGCGCGAAGCGTTCGTCGCCGAGGTCTGGAAGTGGAAGGAGCACTACCACGCCCGCATCACCGAGCAGATGCGGCGCCTGGGCGACTCGGTCGATTGGTCCCGCGAGCGCTTCACCATGGACGAGGGGCTCTCCCGCGCGGTGCGCGAGGTCTTCGTCCGCCTCTACCGGAAGGGGCTCGTCTATCGGGGCAACCGGATCATCAACTGGTGCCCGCGCTGCCTCACCGCGCTCTCCGACGAGGAGGTCAACCACGTCGAGACCGACGGCAAGCTCTACTACATCCAATATCCGATCAAGGATTCGAAGCGGAAGGTGACCGTGGCGACCACGCGGCCCGAGACGATGCTGGGCGACGTCGCGGTCGCGGTTCATCCCAAGGACAAGAGGTACGCGCCGCTCCACGGAAAGATGGCGATCCTCCCGTTCCTGCGCCGCGAGATCCCGATCATCCTGGACGACGCCGTCGATCCGAAATTCGGCACCGGCGCGGTCAAGGTGACCCCGGCCCACGATGCGAACGACTTCGAGATGGGGCAGCGCCATGGGCTCACGCCCATCACGGTGCTGGATCCGACCGCCGTCATGAACGAGAACGCGGGCGATTTTCGCGGCCTCACGCGCGAGGTGGCGCGGGAGCGGATCGTGGAAGCGCTTCAAGATCGCGGTCTCCTGAAGCGCGTCGAGCCGCACAAGCTCTCGGTGGGGCACTGCGACCGGTGCGACACGGTGGTGGAGCCCTATCTCTCGCTCCAGTGGTTCGTGAAGATGAAGCCCCTCGCCGAGCCCGCCTATCGCGCGGTCGAGATGGGGCAGCTGGTAATTCTGCCGAGGCGCTGGGAGAAGGTCTACCTCCGCTGGCTCGAAGGAATCCGCGACTGGTGCATCTCGCGCCAGCTCTGGTGGGGGCACCGGATCCCGGTGTGGACCTGCGGCAATTGTGGAGAGACGATCGTGGAAGTCGAGACGCCCGCGAAATGTCCCAAGTGCGGCGGCGCGTCCCTGTCCCAGGACGAGGACGTGCTCGACACGTGGTTCTCGTCGTGGCTTTGGCCCTTCTCGACTTTAGGCTGGCCCGAGCAGACCGAGGACGTGAAGCGCTTCTATCCTTCCAGCGTTCTCGTCACCGGGCCCGACATCATCTTCTTCTGGGTCGCGCGCATGGTGATGGCCGGCTTCGAGTTCATGGGGGCGACCCCCTTCAAGCAGGTCTACCTCCACGGGATCGTGCGCGACGCGCAGGGGCGGAAGCTCTCGAAGTCCCTCGGGAACTCCTCCGACGCGATCGAGCTGATGGACCGATCCGGCGCCGACTCCCTCCGGATGAGGATGGTGCTCCTCTCGCCGCAGGGGGCCGACATCCATGGCTTCTCGGACGATAAGGTCGACCTGGGCCGCCACTTCGCGAACAAGCTCTGGAACGCGTTCCGCTTGGTGCAGCCGTACCTCCAGGGCTACGAGCCCGACGAGTCGAAGGCCCGGCCGGTCCTGAACGACGCCGATCTCTGGATCCTGAGCACGGCCGCGTCGACCGTGCGGTCGGTGACGCGGAATCTCAAAACGTATCGGATAGGAGACGCGGCAAAGGATATCTACGATTTCACGTGGAAGGAGCTCTGCGATTGGTACCTGGAGATGGCGAAGCCGCGTCTCTACGCGGGAGCGGATAGTCCCGACGCGGCGGCGGTCCGGTACACGATCCATCACGTGTTCAGCACGGTGCTCCGCCTGCTCCACCCGTTCATGCCGTTCATCACCGAGGAGCTGTGGCACGCGCTGCCGGGGACGCAGGGGGACATCTGCGTGGCCGAGTGGCCGATCCCCCCTCGCGGCGCCGCGAGTACGTCGGCGGAGGCGAAGATCGCCCTGCTCAAGGAGGTCGTGGGCGCGGTGCGGAACGTCCGCTCCGAGATGAACATCTCACCCGCGCGAAAGGCTCCGATCCTGATCCGCGCGACCGGACACGACGCGGACATCCTCCGCGAGCAGCGGGACCTGATCGCCCTCTTGGGCCGCGGCGAGTCGCTCGAGGTGGGCCCCCAGGTGCAGAAGCCGGATGTCGCGGCCTCGGCCGTGGTCCGGAATCATGAGATCTTCCTACCCCTGATGGGGTTGATCGACGTGGACCTGGAGCTAAGGCGGCTCCAGAAGGAATACGACCGGGTTCTCAAGGAGTTCGACGTTTCGAGGCGGAAGCTTCAAAACGACGACTTCCTCGGCAAGGCCAAGACCGACGTGGTGGAGCGGGAACGGGAAAAATTCGAAACGCTCGGCACCACGAAGGAGAAGCTCGAGCGCAATCTGGAGGTACTGAAGCAATGAGGTGGAGACTCGGGATGGTCGCGTCGGTCGCGGCGGTCGCGGCGGTCGCGTCGGTCCTCCTGGGCGCCGCACACGCGGCGGGGGCGCAGCCTCGAGACACAGGGAAGCCCGCGGTCGCCTCGCCCGCGCCGGCCTCGGCCGCGGCGGGAGAGGGGCGCGAGGTCGCGGTCACCGTCTACAACGAGAACCTGGGCGTCGTGAAGGACCGCCGGCGCTTCTCGATCTCGAGCGGCCTCTCGGAGCTCCGCTTCGCCGACGTCGCCTCGCTGATCGAGCCGACGTCCGTCCACCTCCGCTCGCTCGGGAAATCCCCGCTCGAGATCCTGTGGCAGGACTACCGATTCGATCTCGTGAGCACCGACAAGCTCCTCGAGCGCTATGTCGACCAGCCGATCGAGGTATCAACCAAGGACGACCAGGTGAAGCGCGGGACGCTGCTCTCGTACGATCCCGTGTCGCTGGTCATTCAGGAAACCGGCGGGGGGCTCTCGCTCTTGAACCGCGCCGAGGTGCGCCAGGTCGGGCTCAAAGAGGTGCCGAAGGGCCTGATCACGCGGCCGACGCTTGTCTGGCGCCTCCGCTCGGGAGCGGGCGGCGACCAGCCGCTCGAGGTTTCCTACATGACGGGCGGCATGGGCTGGCACGCGGAGTACGTCGCGGTGGTCGACGACGCGGGATCGAGCCTGGACCTCCAAGGGTGGGCCTCGGTCGAGAACCGCTCGGGCGCGACGTTCGACGACGCCAAGATCAAGCTGGTGGCCGGCTCGATTCACCGCGCGGGGCCGGAGCGGCCGCCGCAGCCCCTCTTCGAGCGCGGCGTGGCGGTGGACATGATGGCGAAGATGGAGGAGCGCGGCTTTTTCGAGTACCACCTCTACGAGGTCCCGCTCCGCGCGGCGCTCGCAAACAACGAGGTGAAGCAGCTGGGGCTCCTCCAGGCGTCGGGAATCAAGTCGACCAAGAAGTACACCTACGACGCGCAGAAGGACCCGAAGCAGGTGATGGTCACGGTGGAGTTCGAGAACGAGGCCGCGTCCGGTCTGGGCATGCCGCTGCCCGCGGGGATCGTCCGGGTGTTCCAGCGCGACAAGGACGAATCGCTGGAGCTGGCGGGCGAGGACCGGATCGACCACACGCCCAAGAACGAGACCGTCCGCGTTTCCGTCGGCGGGGCGTTCGACATCACGGCGGAGCGGAAGCAGACCGACATGAAGCAGGTCACCCCGCGGATCGCGGAGACCGCGTTCAGCATCACCCTCAAGAATCACAAGGCGGAGGCGGCGGAGGTGACGGTGGTGGAGCACGCGTACGGCGACTGGGAGATCGTCGAATCGACCCTCCCGGCCAAGAAGAAGGACGCGACGACCTTCGAGTTCGTCGCGCGCTGCGCGCCCGAGAAACCGTTCACCATCACGTACAGACTCCGCACCCGGTCGTGAGCGCCGGCGGGCTGAGCGGCGGCGCCTCCCGCCCCGCGCCCGTGCGCTCGAGCACCCTCCTGACGCGGGAAGAGCCGGCCGCGCCGTTCCAGCTCCGTTCGCCCTACGAGCCGACCGGGGACCAGCCGCGGGCGATCGCCGAGCTGACCGAGGGGCTGAAGCGTGGGGACAAGTACCAGACGCTCCTCGGCGTGACCGGGTCGGGGAAGACCTTCACGATGGCGAACGTGATCGCGGCCGTGAACCGGCCGACGCTCGTCATCTCCCACAACAAGACGCTGGCGGCCCAGCTCTACGCCGAGTTCCGGGGCTATTTCCCGGAGAACGCGGTGGGCTACTTTGTCTCCTACTACGATTACTACCAGCCTGAGGCGTATGTCCCGCAGACGAACACGTACATCGAGAAGGACGCCTCGATCAACGACGACATCGACCGGCTGCGCCTGGCCGCGACCGGCGCGCTGCTCGAGCGGCGCGACGTGGTCATTGTCGCGAGCGTCTCGTGCATCTACGGCTTGGGCTCGCCCGAATCGTTCCGCCGCGAGATGCTCCTGATCCAAACCGGGGAAAAGGTGACGCGCGAGGAGATCCTGGCCCAGCTCGTCCACAACCAGTATTCCCGGGGAGACCTGGAGCTGAAGCGCGGCACGTTCCGCGCGCGGGGCGACGTGGTCGAGGTGCATCCGGCCTATGAGGAGACCGCGATCCGGATCGAGCTGAACGCCGACCATGTCGAGCGGATCGCCGTGATCGATCCGCTCACTGGCCGCACCATCCAGTCGATCGGCACGGCGGCGATCTATCCGGCCAAGCACTTCATCACGACGCCGGCGCGGCTCCAGGAAGGGCTCTACGCCATCCGGAGGGAGCTGGACGAGCGCGTGTCCCTCTTCGAGAAGGAGGGGAAGCTCCTCGAAGCGCAGCGGATCAAGATGCGCACGGAATACGACCTGGAGATGCTTCGGGAGATCGGGTATTGCCCCGGGATCGAGAACTACTCCCGCCCGCTCTCGGGCCGCGCGGCGGGCGAGCGGCCTCACTGCCTCATCGACTACTTCCCGGACGACTTCCTTCTCATCATCGACGAATCGCACGTCACGATTCCCCAGATCGGCGGCATGTACGAGGGCGACCGCTCCCGGAAGCAGACGCTGGTCGATCACGGCTTTCGCCTCCCGTCGGCGCTCGACAACCGCCCCTTGAGATTTGACGAGTTCGAGTCGCTCACGGGCCAGACGGTCTACGTCTCGGCGACGCCGGCCGAGTTCGAGCTGAAGAAGGCGAGGGGCGTCGTGGTGGAGCAGATCATCCGTCCCACGGGGCTGATCGACCCCAAGCTCACGATCCGCCCGACGAAGGGGCAGATCGACGACCTCCTGGAGGAGATCCGGAAGCGCGTCGACGTGGGAGAGCGGGTCCTGGTCACGACCTTGACCAAGCGGATGGCCGAGGACCTCACCGACTATCTGTTCCAGGCCGGGGTCCGCGTCCGGTACATCCACTCGGACATCGAGACGATCGAGCGGGTCGAGATCCTCCGCGCCCTCCGCCTCAAGAAGGTCGACGTGCTGGTCGGGATCAACCTCCTGCGCGAGGGCCTCGATCTGCCCGAGGTTTCCCTCGTCGCGATCTTGGACGCGGACAAGGAGGGATTCCTCCGCTCCGAGACCTCGTTGATCCAGACGGCGGGGCGCGCGGCGCGCCACGTGCGGGGGGAGGTGCTTCTCTACGCCGACCAGGTGACGGGAGCGATGCGGCGGGCCATCGAGGAGATGAACCGGCGGCGCGACGCCCAGCTCCGCTACAACGCCGAGCACGGCATCACGCCCCAGACGATCCTCAAGTCGGTCGAGGAGATCATGCGCTCCACCTCGGTGGCCGACGCGGCCACCGCGATCGCCGCGGAGGAGATTCTGCCGAGCGCCGCGCTCGATCTCGATCAGGATGCGCTCATGGAGCTGCTGGAGCGGGAAATGCTCGCCGCCGCGGCCCGTGAGGACTTCGAGGTGGCGGCGGTCTTCCGGGACCGGTTGGACGAAATCCGCCTCTCGACGAGAAAGGAACCCGGCCATGCGCCTCGAAGCGATCGCCCTGCCCCTGGTCCGCCTCGCGCTGACGGAGGACCTCGGGGGAGGGGACGCGACAACCGACGCGGTCGTTGACGAAAGCGCCGCCGGGCGCGCCCACATCGAGGCGAAGCAGGAAGGGGTCCTCGCGGGCACCGAGGTGGCCGCGCTCGCGTTTCGGGAGCTGGACCCTGCGGCGAAGGTGGAGTGGCTGATCGCGGAAGGGGGCGCGCTCTTGAAGGGCGCGCGCGTGGCGACGATCGCGGCGAAGGCGCGCGCGATCCTGAGCGCCGAGCGGGTCGCGCTCAACTTCCTCCAGCATCTCTCCGGCATCGCCACGCTCGCCCGGGCCTACGTGAAGGCGGTGGAGGGGACCGGCGTGAGGATCCTCGACACGCGGAAGACGACCCCGGGACTTCGATTCCTCGAGAAGCACGCCGCGCTCGCCGGCGGGGCGGGGAACCACCGATTCGGGCTCTTCGACGCGGTCATGATCAAGGAGAACCACATTCGGGCATCGGGAGGAATGAAGCAGGCGGTCGAGCGCGCGCGAAAGACGGCGGACGGGCTCCAGATCATCGTGGAGGCGAGGACCCCGGAAGAGGCGCTGGACGCCGCGGAGCTGAAACCGGACCGGATCCTGCTCGACAATTTCACGCCGAGCGCGCTCGTCACGGTCTTGAGGCGGCTGCGCGGCGGGCCCGAGATCGAGGTGTCGGGCGGGATCCGGCTCGCGAACGTCCGCGACTTTGCCGTTCCCGGCGTGAGCTATATCTCGGTCGGGGCGATCACCCATTCGGCCCCCGCGCTGGACCTCTCACTCGTGATGGACGATATGAAGGCGGGGAAATGATCGGGCGCGTGCCGGTGGAGCGACACTCGTCGATCGGCTCCACCAACGACGAAGCGTTCCGGCGCGCGGACGAGGGCGCCCCGGAAGGGCTCGTCGTGGTGGCGCGGGTCCAGACCGCGGGACGCGGCCGTCAGGGACGCTCCTGGTGGGACGCGCCGGGTGCCTCGCTCCTCTTCTCGGTGCTGCTCCGACCCTCGATCCCTCTCGCCCAGTGCCCGCTTCTCGCGCTCGCGCTCGCCTGTTCCGTGGCGGACGCGGGAACCGAGGCGACCGGGGCAACACTCGGGATCAAGTGGCCAAACGACGTGCTCCACGACGGACGAAAGCTCTGCGGCGTCCTGGCCGAGTCCCGGGTTTCGGGAGCCTCGTCGACCAAGCGCCCGGCCGTCGTGATCGGGGCCGGCGTGAACGTGAATCAAACGGCGGAAGATTTCCCCGCCGAGCTTCGTGGGAGCGCTACCTCCCTCCGGATCGCGGGCGGCGGGAACCCCCTACGCCCGGACGACCTTCTTCCGGCGATTCTCGTCCAGCTCGAACGCTATGCCGCGCTCGCCGCCTCGGGCGACGGCGCGGGGCTCTGGCGCGAGGTGGCGGGCCGGCTGCCGAAGCCGGGCTCCGAGGTGACGGTCGTGAGCGGGGGCCGCCGGATCGAGGGCGTCGTCGAGGGAATCACCGAGAGCGGAGCGCTCTGGCTTCGGGAGCCCGGCCGCGCCGAGGCGACCGTGGTCTCGGCCGGGGAGCTGGCGTGAAGTGCCCTTCCTGCGGCCACCTCGAGGACAAGGTGATCGACTCCCGTTCCGCAAAGGAGGGGCAGGCGATCCGCCGCCGCCGCGAGTGTCTCCAGTGCCGCAGGCGATTCACGACCTATGAGACGGTCGAGACGACCCCGCTCCTCGTGATCAAGAAGGACGGCAGGCGCGAGTCGTTCAGCCGCGAGAAGATCCTGAACGGGCTCCTGCGCGCCTGCGAGAAGCGGCCGATCGCCGCCGAGCGGCTCCACTCGATCGTCGACGGGCTGGAGGCGGATCTCCTCCGCCAGGGCCTGGACGAGGTCAAGTCGAGCGAGATCGGCGAGCGCGTGATGGAGGCCCTCCACGAGCTGGACGAGGTGGCGTACGTCCGGTTCGCCTCGGTCTACCGCCACTTCAAGGATCTGAACCAGTTCCTGGAAGAGCTGCGGTCCCTTCTCAAGTGATCCCGCCCTCGGAGGCCACAGCGGCCGCAAGCGACACGCCGATGTCGTTCCTCGACCATCTCGAGGAGCTGCGGCGCTCGATCATCCGCGCGTTCTTCGTCGCGATCGTGCTCGTGGCGGCGGCCTGGTTCTTCTCGGACCGCCTTCTCGAGGCGCTCATCACGCTCCTGGTGCCCGGGCAGCGGGTGCTGGCGCTGGCGCCGGCGGAGGCATTCTCGGCGCGCATCAACGTGGCGATCTGGACCGGCGGCCTCCTCGCGGTCCCGTATCTGATGTACGAGGTGTGGCGCTTCGTCGCCCCGGGCCTGAAGCGCCGGGAGCGGCGCTTCGCCGTGCCGTGGATGGTCGCGTCGTCGGTCCTCCTCTACAGCGGCATCGCGTTCGCCCTCCAGCTCCTCCTCCCGGTGCTGATGGGGATGCTCGCTTCCTACGCGACGCCGCACGTCGAGGCGCGCACGTCCCTGACCGCGCTCCTCTCCTTCGCGATCCAGCTCGCGGCCGGGTGCGGCCTCCTCTTCCAGCTGCCCCTGGTGCTCTGCCTTCTGGTCTGGTTCGGCATCGTGTCGCCCGGGACGCTCGCGCGCGCTTGGCGGCACGCGGTCTTCTTCATCGCGCTGGGCGCCGCGATCATCACGCCCGGGGACGGGCCCTCGATGCTCGTGCTCGCCGCGCCGCTCGTGGTGCTCTATTTTCTGAGCGTCCTGGTGGCGACGGCCCTCTGGAAGATTCGCGGCCACGGACGGGCCAAGGACGCGGAGGGTACCTAGATGCTTCTGGCGATCGATATCGGGAACACCGAGGTCACGATGGGTCTCTTCGACGGGACCGACCTCCGCCGGTCGTTCCGCGTTTCGAGCGAGACGCGGCGGACGGCGGACGAGGTCGAGCTGCTCCTCCGGCAAGCGTTCCCCGAGCTGGGGGACCGGAAATCGCGCGCGATCGCAAGAGCGGGGGCCCAGGGCATGGCTCCACTCCGCGAAGACGCCCAGGGTCACGCCGCCATCGTGGGCTCGGTCGTGCCCGCCCAGACGCCGATCTACCTCGATGCGGCGAAGCGGATGACCTTGGGTGAGCCGCTCCTCGTGACCGCCGCGACGACGGCGCGCGTGAAGATCGAGTACCGGGACCCCGAGTCGGCGGGGGCGGACCGGATCGCGAACGCTGCCGCCATCGTGGTCGACTTCGGGACCGCGACCACGTTCGACGTGCTCTTGAAGGGGCGACGCTACCGGGGCGGCGTGATCGCGCCCGGCATCCTGACCGGCGCCGAGCACTTGGTCCGGCGCGCCGCCCGGCTGAGCGCCTTCGAGCTCAAGCCCCCGCGCCGCGTCGTGGGCCGGAATACCGAGGAGAGCCTCCAGTCCGGCGTCTTCTACGGGGCGGTCGGCCAGGTTGACGCTATCGTCCGGCGGATCGCGGCCGAGGAGAAGATCCAGCCCAAGGTGATCGCCACCGGCGGTCTGGCGGCGGCGATCGCGGCCCACTCGGAGACGATTCAAGAAGTCGATCCCGACCTGACCCTGCACGGACTTCGCCTGATCCATCACCGCCACGGGCCGCGCCATGGGCAGAGCCACGGGCGGGGCCACGGGCCGCGCAAGCCCAAGCCGCGGCGCCAATAAGGGGAAGCCCCCGCTCCAAAATGCCTAGTTGCGCGTCCCGTTCGATTCGGCTACATTTGGGCTCTTAGCACTCTCAAGCTTTCAGTGCCAAACGCGGCGCCGTCCGGCCCCGCATTTCGGAAACGTCAAGAGGGGGAGCAATTCCATGGCAAAGCAGTTGCTGTTTAATTCCGCGGCGCGCGACGCGTTGCTGCGGGGCGTCGACAAGCTCGCGAACACCGTCCGGGTGACGCTCGGACCCAAGGGTCGAAACGTCGTTCTGGACAAGAAATTCGGCGCTCCGACGATCACGAACGACGGCGTCACGATCGCGAAGGAGATCGAGCTTCAGGATCCCTACGAGAACATGGGCGCGCAGATGGCCAAGGAAGTCGCGACGAAGACGCAGGATGTCTCGGGCGACGGAACGACCACTGCGACCGTGCTGACGCAGGCGATTCTGCATCTGGGTCTCCGCCACGTCGCCTCCGGCGCCAATCCCATGTTCCTGAAGCGTGGCATCGATCGCGCCGTGCAGGCCGTGACGGCCGAGCTCAAGAAGATGTCGAAGCCGATCAAGACCCCCGCCGAGATCGCGCAGGTCGCGACCATCTCCGCGAACAACGACCCGGAGACCGGGAAGCTGATCGCGGATGCCATGGACAAGGTGGGGAAGGACGGCGTCATCACGGTCGAGGAGGCGAAGAGCCTCGACACGTCGCTCGAGGTCGTCGAGGGTCTTCAGTTCGACCGGGGCTACCTGTCGCCCTATTTCGTGACGGATCCCGAGCGGATGGAGGCGGTGCTCGAGGACGCGGTGATTTTGATCCACGACAAGAAGATCGCGTCGATCAAGGACATCCTGCCGATCCTCGAGAAGGTGTCGCAGACCGGTAAACCCCTGCTCATCATCGCCGAGGACATCGAGGGCGAGGCCCTGGCGACCCTCGTCGTGAACAAGCTGCGCGGAATTCTCGCGACGTGCGCGGTCAAGGCGCCCGGCTTCGGGGATCGCCGCCGCGCCATGCTCGAGGACATCGCGATCGTGACGGGCGGGCGTCTCATCACCGAGGAAGTCGGGTTCAAGCTCGAGAACGTCGTGCTGGGCGATCTCGGCAAGGCCAAGCGCATCGTGGTCGACAAGGACAATGCGACCATCGTGGAGGGCGCGGGCAAGAAGACGGAGATCAAGGCCCGCGTCGACCAGCTCAAGAAGGAGATCGAGGACTCGACCTCCGACTACGACAAGGAAAAGCTCCAGGAGCGCCTGGCCAAGCTCGCCGGGGGTGTCGCGGTGATTCACGTCGGCGCGGCGACCGAGATCGAGCTGAAGGAGAAGAAGGCGCGTGTCGAGGACGCCCTCGCGGCGACGAAGTCGGCCGTCGAGGAGGGGATCGTGCCGGGCGGCGGTGTCGCGCTGCTCCGGGCGCAGGCCGCGCTGGCCAAGCTCGAAGCGAGCGGCGACGAGAAGTCGGGAATCGACATCATCTCGACAGCGCTGGAATCGCCCGCCAGGACGATCGCGTACAACGCGGGCGCCGAGGGATCGATTGTCGTCGAGAAGATCCGGGCCCAGAAGGGCTCGGTCGGATACAACGCGGCGACCGGGGAGTACGAGGATCTGGTCGTGGCGGGGATCGTCGATCCGACCAAGGTGGCGCGCTCCGCGCTCCAGCACGCCTCGAGCATTGCCTCGCTCCTGCTCACGACCGAGGCGATCGTGACGGATATCCCGGAGGAGGAGAAGGCTCCGCCGGGGATGCCGGGCGGCGGGATGGAGTAGCAGCCGATCCCGGCCGGCTGAATTCTGGGAATATTTGGGGGCTGCCGGGGCGTATTACCCGACAGCCCCTTCAGTTTTTCGGGCTTCGTGCCGATCCAAATGTCACGGCCCGCGCCGCTTTCGGCCTCTAGGGAATGCCTTGGTCCGATCCGACCACGGCCGTATCCTCGGGCGCCGGAACAGATACGACACCAAGGAGAATGAGTTGAGCTTCGAGACGCTGGCCGTCACCCCGCAAGAGCTGGTGCTGCGCAAGAGCGCGCCGATTGCCCCGTATACCACGCTCGGCATCGGCGGTCCCGCGGACGTTCTGACCGAGGTCTACACCGAGAAGGCGCTGCAGCAGGTCGTGAGCGAGGCGGTCCGGACCGGGACCAAGTGGCTCCTGATCGGCGGCGGCTCGAACCTCCTCGTCGGCGACACCGGATTCCGCGGGGTCGTGATCGTGAACAAGATCGAGCACATGAACGTGAAGGGGACGCGCATCGTGGCCGGCGCCGGAGCCGATCTGGGCGAGCTGGTCGAGGCGGCCCGCGAACATTCGCTCTCCGGCCTCGAATTCGCGATCGACATTCCCGGCACCGTCGGCGGCGCCGTGCGCGGCAACGCCGGCGCCTTCGGGCGCGCGGTGGGCGACATCATCACCCGCATCCGGGTCCTCGAGGGAACGAAGCTCGTCGACCGGACTCCGGCCGAGCTGGGCTTCGCGTATCGCCACAGCAAGCTCAAGGAGAACTCCGATATCGTGGTGGAAGCCGAGTTCGTGCTCAAGCAAGGCGACCGCGCCGAGATGGATCGCATCATGGGGCAGCACGCCGCGCAGCGCGCCCGGCGCCAGGAAAAGGGGCTACACACCGCCGGGTGCTTCTTCAAGAACCCGGTGCTCCCCGACGGAACCAAGATCGCCGCGGGGCAACTCTTAGAGGCGGCCGGCGCGAAGGAGATTCGCGACGGCGGGGCAGGGGTACACACCTACCACGCCAACTACATCGTGAATAAGGGCGGCGCCACCGCCCACGAAATCCTCCGCGTCGCGAAGGAGATGAAGCGACGCGTCGAGGAGGCGAACGGCATCACGCTCGAGGAAGAGGTGATGGTGGTCGTCGATCCCCCGAGCGCGGGAGCCGTCTAGCACTCCGCACGTCCGCCCGCGGCCCCTGGATCACCCTCGGCCGAGACACATCAAGGCAGCCCGCATCCGTTCCTCCAACGTGACGCCATGAAGGTTCGCTGCAATCGCCGCTGCGCGACGTGCCTGGTCGGCTCGGCATCCGAGGTTTTGTAATCCAGCCAACACGTCGCGGACCTGCCCCCGGGCAGCGCACTCCTTCTCCAACGCTGCACGCTCCCTGGCATCGGTCCCTTCCAACATGCCCCGGGGCATGTTGAGCGCGGCCCGCGCCCGTGCTTCCGCCACGTTCCGCGCCCGTGATTCCGCTACGTTCCGCGCCCGTGATTCCGCCGCCGCGAGTCGCGCCTCATGACGCTTCTGGCTCATGAACCCCGCCCCGAACATGCGCTCCGCCTCGTACTGATTGTGCGCGCGGCAGCGGAGCCGCATCCCCTCTACCGTGGCCCGTCCCCCTCGCGCCACCGGGTCGATATGATCGAACTCGAGCAATCGCCGCGACTCGCAGCGGTGGCCCGCCGCACCGACGAAGGTGCATTGGCCCTGGTCCCGCTCCCAGACGGCACGCCGGACCTGCGCCGGGATGTAGCGGTCGCGGGCGGGCGCTCCCCGCCGGGAAGGAACCCGCTGCCTCGAGTGCTGGCGCGTTCCGGCTGCGGGGAGTGCAGTCGGTTCGGGGGCGGTCAGCTTCGGCCGCCGGCGAGTGCCGGCCCCGACCTTTCGTTTCTCGAGGTCAACGATCAGGGCATCGAGTGCCCGGTCGAGCACCTGAGCGACATCCCTCGACGGAACGGCATGGCTGAGCAAGTCCTGGGCGTAGCGGAGCTTGTCCCGCGTGCTCTTCCCGATCGTGAGCTTGAGAAAGAAACTCTCGGCCGTAGCGGAGACCTCCGCGTGCGAATCGCCAACATGCCCCAGGGCATGTGCGGGGTCGACGCCGCCGCCAGCCGTGAAAGCGTCACCATCAACATGCCCCGGGGCATGTTGATGTAGGACATCTCCTACATGCGCTGGCACACACTCGGGGACGACGACCGGGATGGCACCCACCATCGCCGGCAGTCCCAGCTTCGGGAAGAGGCGGGCCAGCAGTTCCTCGATCTCGGCCTTCCGCCGATGGGTCGCCGCCTCCATCAGCCATTCGGCGCTCTCCACCGTTAGATGCGGAGCCAAGAGGCATACCGCGGCCAGGTGTAGCCGCCCGTCAGCCAGCGCGTCGAACAAGGCCGGGAACTGCCGAGCGGCCCGGGCCGCCTGGATCCGCTTCGAGGCCGCGTCCTCGGACAAGCGCAGCTCCCCGACACAGTAGGCATGCATGGAGGGGTAGCCTGCCGGCGCGTACAGCCGCCGTGCATCGACCTCGGCGATATGGGCGAGGACCACGGCCGTGGTCACGCGATCGTGGGCGATGAGCGCCGCCAGATCGCTAAGGAGAACGGTGTCGCTGAGATGGGTCAACGAGAAGTCGCGCATGAGAACACCTGCTCACGGGGCATCTCCTTCAAACTGCCTGGATCACAAACCAGGCTTTGATGGGGGTGCTCGTTTTATATCACGACACATTTCGTCGGCCGCAGAGGCTCGCAGCGCACGCGTGGGAGGGCAGGGAGTCTTTTGCGATTCCGGGTTCAGAATCGCTCTCGCTGTGACACGCACGGGGATGTGCCGGTGCCTCCGGTTGGGGCCGCGGAAGTTCGGTGATGTGACCTCCAAAACCCGTCAACAAAATTCTTCGTGTCCTGCTGAAGAATTTAGAAAATTCCTCGTCCTCTTCTCGAATCCACGACGTTCGGGTAGGATCCCGGCTCCATGAGGAGCGAGCGGGACTACGTCCTCGGCACCCATGACGAAGAGATCGAGCGCCTCGCACTCCAGAATCGCGTCTGGCGTCCGCGGACCCTCGACGCTTGGCGTCGTGCCGGGTTCACGGTCGGGCAGACACTGATCGACATCGGATGCGGTCCGGGGTACGCGTCGATCGATCTCGCGGAGATCGTCGGCCGCTCGGGCAAGATCGTCGCGATCGACCGGTCGCGGAGATTTCTGGACGCCCTCGAGTCGTCCCGCGAGCGGCTCTCGCTTCCTCAGATCGAGCCGCACGAGCTGGACCTGGACGAATCGCCGCTGCCTCAAATTCAAGCCGACGGAGCCTGGTCGCGCTGGGTCTTCGCGTTCGTCAAACGGCCGCGCGAGCTTCTGGAGCGCGTCGCCAAGCGGCTGAAGCCCGGGGCCCCCTGGGTGCTCTACGAGTACTTCCAGTATTCGACCTGGCAATTCGCGCCCCGCTCTCCCGTGATGGACGAGTTCGTCCGCGCCGTGATGGAGAGCTGGCGGGCCGCGGGAGGCGAGCCGGACATCGGCCTCGATCTGCCCCGTTGGCTCGAAGAGGTGGGGTTCGAGCTCAGGCAGCTCCGTCCCATCATCGACGTGGTCACGCCGAAGAGCTACGCGTGGGAGTGGCCGAAAGCCTTCGAGCAGGTGGGGCTGGATCGGCTGATCGACCTGGGCGCAGTAACCAAGGAGCGCGCCCGGACCATGGCGCAGGAATTCGCCGCGCGGAGCGCTGACCCGAACTCCCTCGTGATCGCGCCAGCCGTCCTCGAGATCATCGCCGTTCGGCGCTGAGGCAGGCGAATCGCAGCGCGCCATCAGGCGCTGAGGGGCGCCTCATAAGCCTAGCCACCCGCCCCTTGAAAGCGCCCACCCGCCTCGCCCCTTGAAAGCGCCCCCGCCCACCCCGCCCCTTGACGCCCGTTCGTCCGCCCCGTTAACGTCGGGGGCTATGGCGGAGATAGAACCCAGCAAGCGGCTTCAGGTCCTGCCGCGATACCTCTTTGCGGAGCTGGAGCGAAAGCGCCGAGACGCGGAGTCCGCGGGACGCGAGGTCTTCGATCTGTCGATCGGGGACCCCGACCTTCCTACGCCCCAGCCGATCCTCGATCAGCTCGCGGTGGCGGCCGTCGCGCCCCAGAATCACCGGTATCCGACCAGCGCGGGACTCCTCGAGGTGCGGTCGCGCATCGCGCAGTGGTTTCAGAAGCGCTACGGCGTATCGGTCGACCCGGCACGGGAGGTCGCGATCCTGATCGGGTCGAAGGAGGGGATCGGACATTTTCCGCTCGCGATCTTGAATCCCGGCGATGAGGCCTTGGTGCCCGATCCGGGCTATCCGGTCTACACGGCGGGGACCGTGTTCGCGGGAGCGACCCCGGTGCGCTTCCCGCTCCAGGAGGAGCAGGGATTCGTGCCCAAGATCTCGGACCTGGACCGGCTCGTGACCGACAAGACCCGCCTCGTGTTCGTGAACTATCCGAACAATCCCACCGGCGCGACCGCCCCGCTCGAGTTCTACAGTCTTCTCACGGATTGGGCGGTGCGGCGTGGGCTCCTGATCGTCAGCGACGCGGCGTACTCCGATCTCTATTACGACGACGCGCCGCATTCCATCTTCGAGATCGCGGCCGCGCGCCCGCATTCGATCGAGTTTCACTCCTTCTCCAAGACCTTCAACATGACCGGATGGCGCATCGGCTTCGTCGTGGGCGCGGCCCCGCTCGTCGAGGCGTTGGTCCGCCTCAAGGCGAACGTCGACTCGGGCGCGCCGCAGGCGATCCAGCTCGCTGCCTCGTGGGGGCTCTCGGCGCTCCCAACCCATGGTCCCGCGCTCCGCGCGGTCTACAAGGAGCGGCGCGATCTCGCGCTTCAGGCGCTCCGCCGGATGGGTTGCCAAATACGCACGCCGGGCGGCGCGTTCTACCTCTGGGGGCGCGTTCCCGCCGGCGAGTCGTCGATGGACTTCGCGTCCCGGGTCTTCGAGCAGACCGGCGTGCTCTTGACGCCTGGCATCGGCTTCGGGAGCGCGGGCGAAGGTTATTTCCGGATCGCGCTCACCTGCCCGGTCGAGAGCTTCGAGCGGGCCCTCGCGAAGCTCGAGGCGCTCCAGCCCTGGAAGGCGCCCCATGCCTCCGCGTCGCCGGCCGCGCGCTAAGGCGGGCCGCGTGGTCCGCGCCGCCCCCACCGCCCGCACCGCGCGCGCCGTTCGCGCCGCTCGCGTCGCGGGGCGAGCTGCATACGACTGGCTCCGGCTGATGGGAGTGCAGGCATACGGCCACCTTGGAGTGACGTCCAAGGAGCGCGATCTGGGCCAGCGGGTCGAGGTCGACATCGAGATCGCCTACGAGGCGTCCGCGCGTCGCCGCCCCGATTCGCTCGAATCGTTCGTGGACTACGAGGACCTGGGAAAGCTCGTGCGGGCCCGGATCGAGATGTCGCGTTGCAAGCTCATCGAGACGTTGGCCGAGGAGGTCGCGCTCGCGCTACTCAAAGAGTTCCAGACGCCGCGCGTCCGGGTCCGCCTCCGGAAACTTCATATTCCGGTGGCCGGATTCAGCGGCATTCCCGAAGTGGAGATCGAGAGGGCACGGGCGTGACGCGGGTGTTCGTCGGCATCGGATCGAACCTGGGCGACCGGGAGTACCTCATCCGGAAGGCCGTCGGGGAGCTTCGCGCGCTGCCCGTGACCGCGCTTGTCCGGGTCTCGTCGCTATACGACACCGACCCGGTCGGCGAGATCGAGCAGCCGCCCTTCCTGAACGCGGTCGCCTGGCTCGAGACCGAGCTCGAAGCGCGGGCCCTCCTCTGGCAGCTCCTCCTGATCGAGCAGCGGATGGGGCGCGTCCGCGCGCAGCGCTGGGGCCCACGGTCGATCGACCTCGACCTTCTCTTCTTTGGAGACACGTCGCTCGACGAGCCCGACCTCAAGCTTCCGCACCCCGAGGCGCACCGCCGTGCGTTCGTGCTGTATCCGCTCCAGGAGCTGGATCCCGATTTCCTGCACCCCCTGACGCGCGAGCACATCCGCAAACTGATACGCCGGCTCGACCCCACTCCCTCCGTCCGCAAGGGCGGCCGTTTCTGGTACTGAGGCGGAACGCGTGACCTCGGCGCTCGGCCGCTACATCGCGATCGAAGGGGTGATCGGGGTGGGGAAGACCTCGCTCGCCAAGCTCCTGGCCGAGCGCTTCCACGCGCGGCTCGTTCTGGAAGAGCCAGAGGCGAATCCGTTCCTTCCGGATTTCTACAAGGATCCCCGGCGCTACGCGTTCCAGACGCAGATGTTCTTCCTCGTCAGCCGCTACAAGGATCTGCGCGAGCGAGTTCACCCCGATCTCTTTCACGAAGGAATCGTGGCGGACTATCTCT
Organism: Candidatus Eisenbacteria bacterium; assembly: GCA_005893305.1. Lineage (NCBI taxonomy): Bacteria > Candidatus Eiseniibacteriota > Candidatus Eiseniibacteriota bacterium. The sequence goes on from VBOZ01000012.1 coordinate 53,908, forward strand.
TCCAGAAGGATCGCATTTTCGCGAACCTGAACCTGAACGATCGGGAGCTGACGCTCTATAACGCGATCGCGCCGCAGCTCGAGGCCGAGGTCCCGACGCCCGACCTGGTCGTCTATCTCCAGGCGAGCCCCGAGGTCATCGCTCAGCGGGTGCAACAACGGGGGCGCCAGTACGAGCGGCTGATGGATCCGAAGTACACGGCGACGCTCACGGAAGCGTACAATTACTTCTTCTTCCACTATCGCGAGGCACCGCTTCTGGTGGTCAGCACCGACGAGATGAACTTCGTCGACCGCCGCTCGGACCTCGAGGATCTCATCCACCGGGTCGAGCAGCATCGCGAGGGGGTCGCCTACGTGAATCCAGGCGCGCGGGCGGGGGAGGGGCGTTGACGCCTCGGACGCCCGATTCCAGCCAGGGCCCCGCCGGCGCCCGCGACGCAGGCGCCCGCCCCGCCGGAGCCCGGGACGCAGGCGCCCGCGACGCCCGCCCCAAGGTGACCGTGCGTACCTTCCGCGAGATGAAGCAGCGGGGGGAGAAGATCACCTCGGTCACGGCGTACGACTACCCGACGGCGCGGCTCGCCGACGAAGCGTCGATCGACCTCATCCTCGTCGGCGACTCGCTCGGGATGGTGGTCCTCGGATACGACACCACGATCCCGGTCACCATGGCCGAGATGATGCACCACCTCCGCGCCGTGGTCCGCGCCCAGCCTCGCGCCCTCGTCGTGGCCGATCTTCCGTTCGCTTCCTTCCAGGCGGGTCCAGAGGACGCCGTCCGGAACAGCGCTCGCTTCATCAAGCGCGGGTCCGAGGCGGTGAAGCTGGAGGGCGGGAAGCGCGTGCTGCCCCAGGTCGAGGCGATCCTCGCGGCCGACATCCCCGTCCTCGGGCATCTCGGCCTCACGCCTCAGTCGGTCCATCGCTTCGGCGGGTATCGGGTCCAGGCGCGCGGCCGCGAAGCGGGCGCGGCGCTCCTCGAGGACGCGCTCGCGCTCGAGCGCGCCGGCTGCTTCGCGATCGTGCTCGAGGGAATCCCGCTCGAGCTGGGCGCCGAGGTGACCCGCGCGCTCCAGATCCCGACCATCGGGATCGGCGCCGGCGCCGACTGCGACGGCCAGGTGCTGGTCCTCCACGACCTGATCGGGCTCTCCTTCTCAAAGCCCGCCAAATTCGTCCGCCGCTACGCCGACGTGGCGGGGACGATTCGCGGCGCGCTCACGACGTTTCGAGAGGACGTGCGGGCCGGACGCTACCCGGCGGCCGCGGAGAGCTACGCCGCCGCCCCGGAAGCAGCCTCTCCCGAGAAAGATCCTTGCGCCTCGTGAGCCGCCCCGCGGCGATGCGCGAGCTTTCCCGCCGCGCGCGCAGGAGCGGCGAGTCGATCGGCTTCGTCCCCACGATGGGCGCGCTCCACGCGGGACACCTCTCGCTGATGCGCCGCGCCCGCCGCGAGAACCGCAGGCTCGCCGTGAGCGTCTTCGTGAACCCGCTTCAATTCGGCCCCCACGAGGACTTCGCCCGCTACCCGCGGAACGAATTACAAGACTTGCGCCTCTCCCGCGAGGAAGGGTGCGATTGGCTCTTCATGCCGTCCCCGCGGGGCATCTATCCTCCCGGGTTCGCGACGCGCGTCGTGCCCGGGCCGATCGGGGACCAGTGGGAGGGGGCTGCACGGCCGGGGCATTTCGGCGGCGTGCTCACCGTCGTGCTCAAGCTGCTCGAGATGGTCGAGCCGGACACGATCTACCTGGGTCAGAAGGACGCCCAGCAGGCGGCCCTCGTGACGCAGATGGTGCGCGACCTCGATCTCCCGGTGCGCGTCGTGGTCTGTCCCACGGTGCGGGAGCGGGATGGGCTGGCGCTCTCCTCTCGAAACGTATTCCTGACCGCCTCGGAGCGGGAGCGGGCCCGCGGCATCGTCGTCGCGCTCCGCGCGGGAAAGCAGGTCGCGCGGGCGGGGCGCCGTGACGCGGCCGCGATCGTGGCGGAGACGCGCCGTGCGCTGGTGCGCGAAGCGGCGCCCGACCGGATCGATTACGTCGGGGTCGTCGATCCCAAGAGCTTCGAGCCGCTCCCGCGCCTCACCCGTCGCGGGCTCCTGATCGCCGCGGTCCGGATCGGCAAGACGAGGTTGATCGACAACATGCCGATCGTGGCGCCCGGCGGGGGCCGCTGAGATGGCCGCGCCGCGGGGAGACCGCTGAGATGGTCGCGCCGTTCACCGGAGTGATCCTGGCCGCGGGGCTCGGGAAGCGTATGAACTCGGATCTTCCCAAGGTGCTCCATCCGGCCCTGGGACGACCCCTGGTCTCCCACGTTCTCGACCAGCTCGCGCCGCTCCACCCGGTGCGGCTGATCGTGGTTGTGGGGCACCGGGAGGAGCTGGTGCGGTCGGCGTTGAACGACCGCGATCTCCACTTCGTCACGCAGTCGCCGCAGCTCGGCACCGGGCACGCGGTCCAGATGGCGTGGGAAGAGGTGGAGCGGGGAGCCGAGAAGGGAGGCGAGACCGTGCTGGTTCTCGCCGGCGACATGCCCCTGGTCCGGACCATGACCCTCCGCCGCCTGCTCGAGCGGCACGTCGCGGACATGAGCGGCGCCACGTTCCTCTCGGGGGAGCTCGACGCCCCCTCCGGCTACGGGCGCGTCGTCCGGGACCGCCGGGGCGACTTCGTGAAGATCGTCGAGGAGAAGGACGCGACGGCGGCGGAGCGGAAGATCGCGGAGGTGAACTCCGGGGTCTACGCGTTCCAGCGAAAGGCCCTCGGCGAGGCCCTCGGCTTGCTCCGCGCCGACAATACCCAGAAGGAGTATTATCTGACCGATACGCTCGCGATCTTGAAGGGACGGGGGATGCGGGTCGGGATCGTCCAGGCCTCGGACCCCCGCGAGCTGTTTGGCGTGAACACGCCCGAGCAGCTCTCCTTGGTCGACGAGACCCTGCGCGCCTGGGGGGAGAGCTGAGATGGAGCGGCTCTGGGCGCCGTGGCGCATGGAGTACATCGCGGAGGCTTCGGGCAAGCGCGCGAAAAAGGCGAAGTGCCTCTTCTGTTCGCTCGGCCGGGCGAAGCCGGGACCCGGGAATCTCGTGCTGGCCCGCACGCCGCAGGTCCTCGTGATGCTGAACCTCTACCCTTATAATGTGGGGCACGTGATGGTGGCCCCGATTCGGCATCGAGGGTCGCTCGCCAAGCTCGCGCCGGAAGAGTCGCTGGAGCTGACCGAGTGGCTCGGCAAGATCGAGCAGGCGCTGAAGCGTGAGTACCGGCCGCACGGGTTCAATCTGGGGATGAACCTGGGGCGCACGGCGGGGGCGGGGGTGCTGGGGCACCTTCACTGGCACGTCGTGCCGCGCTGGAACGGCGACACCAATTTCATGCCGGTGATCGCGGGGACGAAGGTGCTCCCCGAATCGCTGAACCGAACGTACCGGCGGCTTCAGGCCGCGCTCGGTGGCCGCGCGGCCGCCGGGCGGCGGCGACGCTGACGGCCGGACGCCCGGACGGTGGCCAAGAAGGAAAGCCGCGAATCGAAGACGCTCGACATCGCGATCGCGACACTCTTCGTCCTGATTGCGGGGTTCGCGGTGTCGGTGGCGCTCCGCGTCGGTCCGCAGCCGATGGGGAAGCCAAAGCATCCGATCCGGATTGAGCTCCTGAACGGGAGCGGCCGGCCCGGCCTCGCGGGGGATCTGGCGTCGTACCTCCGCGACGGCGGATTCGACGTGATCGAGGTGAGCAACGCGGATCGGGCCGATTACCGGAACACCCTCGTGGTGTGCCGGACCGAGGCGCCGGAGCCGGGCAAGATCGTGGCCGAGTACCTGGGCACGCGGCACGTGATCCAGCAGATCGGGACCCAGGAGATGATCGAAGTCACGGTGATCGTGGGCCGCGACGCGCGGCGCTGGACGCAGCCGCGTTAGACCACCACGGAGCCTCCCCAAAGGAAGGCTCAGAGAGGCGGGGTTTCAGCAAATGTTCAATCTGGGTCCACAGGAGCTCTTCTGGCTCTTTCTCATCGTGCTGTTCATCTTCGGAGCGAAGCGCATCCCGGAGATCGGACGTTCGATCGGGAAAGGGATTCAGGAGTTCAAGCGGGGCATGAAGGAAGTCGAAACCGAGCTCACGACCACCGAGAAGAAGTCGGTGGGTGATGGCACGGCGGAGGAGCACCGGAAGAGCTGAGGAAGCACGCTGGAGCCGAGACGGAGCTCAAAACGGAACTCCAAAGAGAAGCGGCGGGACCAGGTGTACCCAGGACCCGCCGCTCTATCTTTTGCGTTCTTGGACGGCGGCCGAAGCCGCCGCCCGCCAGCGTCTAGACTTCGAAGAAGTTCTCGCGGTAGTCGACGATCTTCGCCCGCCGCCGCACCTCCTGCATCCACTCGGTGAAGGCCACCTGCCGGCGCTCGTTCAGGATGCTCTGGCGGATCGTCCCCGCCTGTTTCTGAAACTCCTCTTCCGGCGGGGTCGCGTGAGCATCGATAAAGGCGAAGAGAACGCTGCTCTCGCTCGTCAGGACGGGGCTCCATGCCTTCGCCGGCAGAGCGAAGAGCGTGCCCACCAATTTGGGCTCGCGTCCGAAGTTCGAGATGTATCCGTTCCGCGTGACGTCCTTCGCCTCCCCGCTGCGGGAAGCCCGGTATCGCTTGGCCGCATCCTCGACCTTCATCCCCGCCAGGATGGCCGCTCGCGCCTGCCTCGCCGCCTCGGTCGCCTTCGCGGTCATGAGCGATCGGATCAGGGCGACCTTGGCGTCACGCTCCACCGATTCCAGCGGCCGCAGCCCGGCCTTCCGCTGATCCAGGATCTGATAGAGGTACCATCCGACCTCCGACGGGAGGGCGCGGGAGACGTCACCGACCTTGCCCTTGAAGCACCAGAGCTCGACGTCCGGGAACTTCTCGAAGAGCGCGTTGTGGCTCTGCCCCTCGGAGAAGAAGTCGGACTGGAACGTTCGGAGGCCGTGCGCCGTCGCGGTCGCCGCGATGCCCGAGCGCTTCGCTTCCTTGGTGTACGCGGCAACCGTCTCGCGGGCCACGCGGATCGCCTCCGCGCCCGGCATCACCCGCACCGCGATCTCGTGGTACTTGATCCGCTCGCGCCCCGTGGCCTTGTCGGGGTGGCGGTTGTCGACGCGGAAGATGTGGAGGGATTTCTCTTCGCGCAGGATGTCGGAGATCTGCCCCGCCTTCACGTCTCTCAGGCCCTTGACGAAGGAAGGGCGCATTTCATCGGAGTACGGCTCCCCCGGGACATTGCCTCCCGCGGCGGCGCTTCCGATCTCGGAATAGGTCCGGGCAAACGCCTCGAAGGAGTCCGGCTCGGCCCGGATCTGGTCGAGGACCCCCTGGAGCCGCTCCTTCGAAGCGGCGAAGTCCGACTCGTTCGGGGCCCGCGGGATGAGCATCACCTGAACCTTCGCCTCGGCCGGTCCGACGAACAGCTCGGGGTGAGCCTTGTAGTAGGTCTCGACGTCCGCCCCGCCGATCCGGGTCGTGTCCACCGGGAACGAGTCGGGCGAGAAGCCGACGAAGTGCAGATCGAGCTTGTCGTTCTGGAGAAGGAACCGGTCCCGAACGTCCCCCTCGGAAACCTTGGCGCTGGCGACGATCTCGTCCTGGAGCTTCTGGGCGGGCAGGTTCGCCGCGACGTATGCCTCCACCTGCGACCAGGGGAGCTGGGAGTTGGGATTGTCGACCTCGCTCAGGTACTTCCGGTAGTCGAACTGGCCGTTGGTCTGAAAGACCGGGGCCTTCATGAGGAAGTCGGGAGGGGTCAACCGGATCGCTGCCTTGATCTCCTCGGGCGTGACCTGGATGTGGCGGCGGCGAGCCTCCTGCTCCATGAGCTTGGCGCGCACGATCTGCTGCCACGCCTGCTCGCGCACATAGCTGTCCTCGCCCTCCTGCATCGCCCGCTGCGCCGTGAGCTGCTGGACCATCTGCGTGTAGAGCTGGTTGAAATCCTGGTAGCGGACCGGGTCCCCGTTGATCGTGGCGATGACCCCCTTGGGTCCCTGCCCCTGCGAATTCGACTGGCCGACCACCCCGCCCAATTCCAAGATCCCGAATCCGACCAGGAAGACGATGGCCGTAATCCAGATGATGAGCTTCATGTTCTCGCGCAGCGACTGCATCATATCGGCGATACCTCGATTTGAAGTTGAGTGGGACGGAGACGCCGCCCGGGGTGCCGCGGGAATCGCGGAACGATCCCAATAAGGCTAACAGTCGCGAAACGACCGCGCAAGTCGGCCATCGGCACGCGTTTTCCATTGACGTGCCAGCGGTCGCGAGGCAACGTCATGATTCATGATGCGCCACCCCGAGCGGAGATCTCGCAATGCCGCGCGCTGAAGCCCCGGAAGCGGAACGGGAGCTCTTCGAGCACGTCCTCGACGCGCTCGATACGGGGCTCCTCGTGCTCGATCAGGACCGTCATGTCGCCGCGATCAACGATACGCTCGCCCGCGGCTGGGGCGTCGATCGCGAGGACGTGATGGGCCGCCCGATCGGCGAGGTCTTCGACTCGGAAGCGGAACGGTGGTACTTGCCCGAGCGCGGTACCCGCGGCGAGCAGGGCCGCGCGACCCGCGAGGTGCGCGGCACCGTGGCCGAGCGTGAAGTCCTGATGCGCTACAGCTCGAGCGGCCTCGGGGAAAGCGGCGCGGTCCTGATCCGGATCGAGGACCTCGTCGACGCGGACTCGGAAGAAGAGGTGTTCCGGAACACCGAGCGCCTGATCTCCCTGGGCGAGCTCTCGGCGCGGGTCGCGCACGAGATCCGGAACCCGCTCACCGGCGTCCGGACGACCGTTCAGTTCGTGGCGTCGAAGCTCCGCGCCGGCGACTCCCGCCGCGACGACCTCCAGGATGTCCTCAAGGAGCTCGATCGGATCGAGCAGATCATCACCGACCTCCTCCTCTTCGCGCGGCCGCAGGCCGGGCGTCCCGTTCCGACCGACCTCCGGGAGATCGCCGAAAAGGTTCTCGACAACCTCGCGCGCCGGCTCGAAGACGCCTCGATCGAGGTCGAGCGGGACCTGGACGAGGATCTCCCAGAGGTGACCGTCGATCCCGACATGGCGCAGCAGGTCGTGCTGAACCTCCTGATCAACGCGATCCAGGCGATGCCCGAAGGCGGGACCTTGAAGGTCGGGGCCGGGCTCAGGCGTACCCGGTACAAGAAGGCATACGTCGACGTTGTCGTCGTGGACAGCGGCTCGGGGATCCCGGATGAGGTGAAGGAGAAGATCTTCGATCCCTTCTTCACGACGCGTTCCATGGGCACCGGGCTCGGGCTATCGATCTCACTCCAGATCGCGCGCGAGCACGGCGGGAACCTGACCGCGCGAAACCTCGCCCAGGGCGGGGCCGCGTTCCGGTTCAGCCTGCCGGCGCTCCTGACGCCCGAGATCGAGGAAGGGCGGGAGGAGAAATGAAGCTCCGCATCCGGATCGCCGACGACGAGGAGCTGATCCGGAAGTCCCTCGTGAAGCTCCTCCGGGACGAGGAATACGACGTCGACGCGGTCGGCACCGCGGCCGAGGTATTGGAATCCGTCCGGCGCGACCCTCCCCACCTCCTCGTCCTGGATCTGCGCCTCCCCGACGGGAGCGGCCTCGATCTCCTCCCGCGCTTGAAGACGCTGGCCCCGGAGATGAAGGTCATCGTCATCACGGCGTTCGGGGACCTCCCGACCGCGGTCGAGGCGATGCGGCAGGGGGCCACCGACTTCCTCAAGAAGCCGTACGAGATGCACGAGATGCTGCTGGCCGTGGAGCGGCTGAAGTCGGGCATCGTCCGCGAGACCCAGCTCGACGCCTTCCGCCGCGGCGAGCTCGAGTCGTTTCTCAAGACCCGGATCATCGGCGAGTCGCCGGCCATGCGCCGGATCTGGGACGTGGTGGGGAAGGTCTCGCTCAGCGAGGCGACGACCGTCCTCATCGAAGGGGAGAGCGGCACCGGGAAGGAGCTGGTCGCCCGCGCCGTCCACTTCCAGAGCAGCCGGAAGGACGCCCCCTTCCTGGCTCTGAACTGCTCCTCGTTCCAGGAGCAGCTTTTGGAGAACGAGCTTTTCGGCCACGAGCGCGGCGCCTTCACCGACGCGCGGGAGCCGAAGCGCGGGCTGGTCGAGCTGGCCGACCAGGGAACGCTCTTCCTGGACGAGGTCGGCGACCTGCCCGCCGCGACCCAGGCGAAGCTCCTCCGTTTCATCGAGGACCGGACGTTCCGTAGGGTCGGCGGCGCGGCCGACATCACGGTGGACCTTCGGATCGTTGCCGCGACAAACCGGGAGCTCGACCCCGCGGTCCGGGACGGCGCATTCCGCCAGGATCTCTTCTACCGCCTCAAGGTCGTCTCGGTCGACCTGCCGCCGCTTCGAGAGCGGGGCGAGGACGTGATCCTCCTCGCGCGCCACTTCCTGGCTCTCTACAACGACAAATTCCGAAAGCGGTTCCTCTCGCTCGATGCGGAAGTGGAGTCGATCTTCCGCTCCTACGGCTGGCCGGGGAACGTTCGCGAGCTCAGGAACCTCCTCGAGCGGATCGTGCTGCTCGAGGACGACGAGGTGCTGCGCGAGGATCATCTCCCCGGCGAGATGGTCGCGCAGTTCGAATCGGTGCCGCGCGTGCTCCGCGACGCGCTCGCGGCCCGGGGCGAGGGCGAGGAAGGGATGCCGACCCTCGCCGAGGTGGAGCAGGAGCACATCCTCCGCGTGCTCGAGCACTCCGAAGGGAATCGGTCGCGCGCCGCGCGCGTGCTCGGCATCTCCCGCCAAAGCCTGATCGAGCGATTGAAGCGAATCGCAGCCGCGCGCGGATCGCTCGCGAGCGAAGAATCCGCGCGTCCCCGCCTCCCGCGCTGATCGCGGAATAAACTTCCGCGCCGATCACGGATCAACGTCCGCGCTGATCGCGCGCCGAACTTCCGCGCGAATCTTCCGCGCGCGAACCCACCAATCGCCTGTCGTCTTTCTTGGGATGTCGCGTTTCTCGACAGTCGATGACATTCACACGCTGCGCCTCGTGAATCGCGCGCGCGCGAAGATTCGCTGTCCATTCCCGTTACAGATCGATCTGAAATCACGGCGCGAGCGCGCGCTTCATTTCGTTTCGAAGTATCGCGCGTAAGAGTCGGACGCGATGCGCGATCACTGCTCGCCGCACGTCCGCGTTCGTGCGCGCGATCAGTTGGCTCGCTTCGTGCTTCATCTATACGCGCGATGAACTCAGCGTGGACTATGGGAGGTGTGGATTGCCGATGTCCGTCCTCATCGTGGACGACGAGCAGCTTCTGGTTCGCACCGTCTCCAGCGTCCTCAAGGAAGCGGGATATCGGATAGCGGTCGCGGGATCGGCGGAGCAGGCCGAGAAGCACGTCTTCGGTGCCACTCCGTTCGATCTGATCGTCGTCGACAACCGCCTCCCGAAGGAGAGCGGGATCGAATTGATCAAGCGGCTCCGCGAGGCCGCAGTGAAGTCGAAGGTCATCCTCATGACGGCGTACGAGACGCCGGAGGTGAAGTCCGAGGCCAAGCGCCTCAAGGTGGACCGGTACCTGAGGAAGCCGTTCGACCTGACGGTTCTCGTGGACGAAGTTCAGAGCCTGATCGGGCCCGGCGGCAATTCGGCCGCGGGCTGATACCGAAGCAAGTCAAACGTGAGGGGAGGTGATTTGCGAATGCCGGCCAAGAAGAAGGCTGCCAAGAAGAAGGGCGCCAAGAAGAAGTAACAAGATTCAAGCGGATTGGGCACGTCCTCAAGGGTCGTCCGGCTTCGGCCGGTCGGCCCTGTTTTTTCTCCATCTTTGAGTATTAGGGCGGCCGAGTTCATCGAAATCGATGGGTCCTGCAGCACAATTCAGGTACCCTCAGGGTGGTTCGCCCCTCCCGAGCTGCCACAGCCGAGGGGAACCTATGCCTGGATATCTTCGATTCCACACCATCCCCGCGTCGGCCCTGCTCATCAGCCTGTTTGCCTGCTCGACAGCGAGCACTGCGCTGGCGGCGACACACACTCCTTTTCTGACTTTGACCTCCGATGGTTCCGCCCAGTACTTCGCGCGATCGGTTGCCTCAGGTCGGGACGTGAATGGTGACGGCTACGAGGATGTGCTCATCGGGGCTACGCTTAACGGCCCTGGAACGACGCTCCTGGGCGAGGTCCTACTGTACTTTGGCGGCCCGGGAATGGACTCGATACCCGACCTCACGATCCCGAGCGAGCCAGACTACGCTGCGGGCAATTTCGGGGCGTATGGAACGGCCCTGGTCGACGTGAATGGGGACGGGTACGCGGATGTCGTGGCCGGGAACATCTACGGCAACTCCAAGGGCCAGGTCTTCGTTTATTTCGGCGGCCCCGCCATGGATGCCATCCCGGATCTCGTGTTGTCAGGCACGTTCACCGGCGAATTGTTCGGTTTTGCAATCTCTTCGGCGGGGGATCTCAATGGAGACGGGTATGAGGACCTCGTCGTCACCTCCCCGAATTTCATTCCTCTGACTGATCCCGAGGCCGAAGTGCAGGGTCGCGCGTACATCTATTTCGGGGGACCGACGGTCGATGCCACCCCGGACCTGATCCTGGAAACCCCTTATCCGAAGGTGAGGCAGTTCTCTACACACTTCGGCAATGCGGTGGCACCGGCTGGTGATCTCAACGGGGATGGAATGACCGATCTGGTAGTCGGATACGCGGAGGTTCCGGATGCCGGCCCCTGCTGCTTCGCGAGGGCGTTCATCTATTACGGCGGTCATAGTCTTGACGGCAGCCCCGACTGGGCTGTCAGGTCTAGCTTCTCGAATGGCCTGAACCACTCTGTCTCTGGCGCGGGGGATTTCAATGGAGACGGTTATGACGACGTGGCCCTTACAGGACATGTCGCCGACTCGACAGGCGTAATCTCCACCCGCGCCTACCTGTACTTCGGCGGCCCCGTTACGACCGCAAATCCCACTCCAAATCTGATCTTGGTTGGCGACCCTTCGGGGCACCAATTTGGAAGGACAATCCTCGGTGGCCGGGACTTGAACGGTGACGGGAAGCCGGACTTGTTGATCGGGGATTTTGGACGGGCGTTCGTGTTCTACGGTGGAGCCGGCGCTGATTCCGTTCCGGACGACGTCGTTTGCGCCTTGTTTGAGCGGAGTGATTTCGGAGCGAGAATGGCGGTGGGCGATCTGAATGGCGACGGCGTAGCGGACGCCGTGGTGACCGCGACAGACTACTTTGGTGGCTCGGGGCACGTTTACGTCTTCGACGTCTCCTCACCACTTGAATCGCGTGCCTTGCCCCGACATGGCACGATCACCCTGAATTCGGGGTCCCCGCCGGTATGTCTTCGTTTTGAACCGGTCAACGGCTCTTACTCTAACGCCGATGTGGACCCGGCTAGCCTCCGACTGGTCTCGCCGGGGACGGGTGATGTCGGGGAGATCTCAGCCATCCCCTCCAAGTTCCCCGATGAGGGCGACACGGACCGGAACGGAATCGCGGAGCTCGCGGCGTGCTTCACGAAGGCCGATCTCTCACGCCTGTTCTCCACGATTCGGGGCCGCCGCACTGTGGAAGTCGCCCTGGAAGGGCGCCTGGTCCGTGGCCGGCGTTTCCGCGCGCCACTCTCACTGGCAGTGGCTGGGGGAGGCGGAGGGAAGGAGCCGAACCTCTCGCTGCGGCCAAATCCCTTCAACCCGACCGGAACTCTGTCCTTCGAGACGGTCAATCTGGGGCGAGTCACCGTTCGTCTGTTCGACGTCAGGGGCCGATGCGTCAGGAGGGTTTGGACCTCCGCCTTCACCGACGCGGGAATCCACGACGTCCGGATCGACGGGCGTGACGATCGCGGGTCCGCGCTCGCCTCCGGAGTCTATTTCTACCGGATCGAGAGCTCAGACGGGGTCCTCGGAGGCCGGATCGTCATCGCCAAATAGGTTGAGCACCAAGGGTGCACCCCCCGTCACACTCGGTAGAACTCGCGGCCGTTTGACACCGACACGCACCGCTGGGACAATCGGGCCGTGCCCGACCGCGCCGCGACCGCCGGCGTCCCGATGGTTCGCCTCTTCGGGGCCCGGCAGAACAACCTCAAGAATATCGACGTCTCCTTTCCGCGCGCGTCACTGACGGTCGTGACCGGCGTGAGCGGCTCGGGGAAGTCGTCGCTCGCCTTCGACACGATCTACGCCGAGGGCCAGCGACGGTACGTCGAGTGCGTCTCCACCTACGCGAAGCAGTTCCTCGACCGCCTGCCCCGTCCCGATTACGACCGAGTCGAGGGCCTCGCGCCGGCCCTCGCGATCCGCCAGGGAGCCGCCGCGCAGACGGGCCGCTCCACGGTCGGGACGATCACCGAGATCGCCGATCACCTGCGCCTGCTCCTCGCCCGCGTGGGCGAGACCTGGTGCGGGAAGTGCGGCACGCTGGTGCCGCGCCACAGCGTCGACTCGGTGCTGGAGGCGATCCTGGGCGTGGAGGAGACCGGCGTAACGATCTCGTTCGCGATACCCGCCGCCGCAGGCGACAGCGTCGACGCGCTCTGGGCGCGGGCCTTGAGCCGCGGATTCCTCCTGGCGCGCGGGCAGGGGAGCCGCGAGTGGGCCCGGCTGGACGAGGCGAAGCCGGCCCGCACCCGTGCGCCGATCGAAGTCCTCGTCGACCGCCTGCCCGCGACGGCCGCGAATCGGATGCGGCTCCGGGAAGCGCTGGAGCTGGCGTGGCGCGAGGGCTCGGGGAGCGTGGACATCACGCGCGCCTCGGGACAGAAGCTCTCGTTCTTCGACGGCCGGACCTGCGCCACGTGCGGCCGATCCTTCCCGGAGCCGAGGCCGCAGCTCTTCTCCTTCAACAGCCCTTATGGTGCCTGCCCCGATTGCCGCGGGTTCGGCAACATCCTCACCTTTACGCTGGAGCGGGTCGTGCCCGACCCGGGCAAGTCGGTCCTGGATGGCGCGCTCGATCCGTGGGCGAACTCGTGGCGGGCACATTTCCTACCCAAGCTGAAGGCGGTGGCGGCCGAGCACGGGATCCGTCTCGACAAGCCGTTCCGATCGCTTCCGAAGGAGCACCAGAAGATCCTTCTCCACGGCGCCCCGGGATTCCGGGGAGTCTTTCCGTTCTTGGAGCGGCTCCGCGCCAAGGCCTACAAGTCGAGCGCGCGGTTTCTCGTGAAGCGGTACCAGGAGACGATGCTCTGCGGCACCTGCCAGGGCGGACGGCTGAAGCCGGAGGCGTACGAGGTTCGAGTGGGCAGGAAGAACGTCTCCGAGCTTCTCGGCATGACGGTCGGGGATCTCCGCGCGTTCCAGGCAACCCTGACGCTCGACGCGGCGCGCGAGCGCGTCGCATCTCCCATCCTCGCCGAGCTTCGGGGGCGCCTCGAGTACCTGGGCGAGGTGGGCCTCGACTACCTAACGCTCGACCGGCCGTCCAAGACGCTCTCGGGCGGCGAGGCCCAGCGGATCGAGCTCGCGAACGCGCTCGGCGGAAGCTTGAGCCATGCCCTCTACGTCCTCGATGAGCCGACCGTGGGGCTCCACCCGCGCGACACCGAGCGCCTGATCCGCGTGCTCCTCCGGCTTCGGGAGCGCGGAAACACCGTTCTCGTCGTCGAGCACGACGCGGAGGTCATCGGATCGGCCGACTGGATCGTGGAGCTGGGTCCGGGCGCGGGGCACCGGGGCGGGCAGTCGCTCTATCAGGGCCGCCTCGATGGGTGGCCGGGACGGACGGAAGCCGCCGTTGAAGCCGCCGACCTCGTCGCCGAGCCGAGGCCCGCGCGATACGCGGCGAAGCGCAAGCCGGGGTGGATCGAGGTGCGCGGCGCCCGCGAGCACAATCTCAAGAACATCGACGCCCGCTTCCCGGTGGGCGCGCTCACCGGCGTCTGCGGCGTCTCGGGGTCCGGCAAGTCCACCCTGGTCGAGGAAGTGCTCTGGCGCGCGGCGGCCCGGGCCCTGCGCCAGGACGCGCCCGTGCCGGGCGCGCACGATCGGGTGTCCGGCCTGGAGCCGTTCGGCCGCGTGTCGCTGGTCGACCAATCGCCGGTCGCCCGCTCCAACCGCTCGAACCCGGCGACCTACGTCAAAGCGTTCGACCGGATCCGCGAGCGCTACGCGCGGACGCCGCTCGCGCGGCAGCGCCGGTACACGCCCGGCACCTTCTCCTTCAACGTCGCGGGCGGCCGGTGCGAAGCGTGCGAGGGCGCAGGCCAGACGCGCGTGGAGATGTACTTCCTCGCCGACCTCTGGGTCCCCTGCGAGTCGTGTCAGGGACGGCGGTATCGTCCCGAGGCGCTGGAGGTGAAGGTGCACGGCCTCTCGATCGACGCGCTCCTCGACCGGACGATCGAGGAGGCGCTCGCGCTCTTCCAGGGAGAGACCGAGATCCAGGAGCCGCTCTGGGTGCTCGATCAGGTCGGCCTGGGCTATCTAAGATTGGGGCAGTCGCTCTCGACGTTGAGCGGCGGCGAGACCCAACGCCTCAAGCTCGCGCGCGAGCTGGCCGATCGGGCGCCGGCGGCCGGCCTCTACATCCTCGACGAGCCGACGGTCGGGCTCCATCGGAAGGACGTCGCCACGCTCCTCCGCGTGCTCCACGAGCTTACGCGCCGCGGCGGCACGGTGATCGCCGTCGAGCACAATCTCGACTTTCTGGCCGCCTGCGACTACCTGGTGGAGCTGGGACCCGAGGGGGGCGAAGCGGGTGGGTTCGTGGTCGCGGCAGGAACCCCGCCCGAGCTTGCCCGCGCGGAGGCGTCGCCCACGGCCGGCTACCTCAGGAGAATGGCGGCCTGCGCGTAATCGAGCGTGTGATGGGCCGGGACGCTGAACCGGCCCCTCACGAGAATGCCGAAGCGGCGCGTGAGGAGAAATTCCACGCCGCCGTAAGCATGGGTCTTGAGGTACGACCTCGCGCGGTAGCTGGTCTCGGTGAATCCAATGATGTCGGCGGCCTGGACGACCAGGTGCGCGCCGGGGCCCACCTCCAATAGCGGCCGGACCCGCCACTCCTCGCGGAAGGTTTTCAACGGCCGGAGGAAGTAATAGAGGCTCAGCGACCCTTCGATCAGGTAGTCCTTCTTCATCCCGGTGACTTCCACCTGCATCGACTGCTCGAACTGCCCGCTCTGGTAGATGAATCTGCGATACGCGAACGTGCCCACGACGTCGAAGTAGCCGTCGGGCGCGGCCACCCCGAGCTCGAATCGGTCCCGCTCCTCGCTCGTTCGCCCCAGCCGCGACGTAATGGGATTCTGCGGCGAAGGAGGAGTCGCCTCCACCTGCGCGCGGGCGGATTCGCCGAGGCACAGAAACGCAGCGAAGCCGAAGATGAGCGCGCGACCGATCGTGGGCTGGCCACGACCGATCGTGGGCCGGCCACGACCGATCATGGGCCGGCCGAGATCCGCCGCTCTCAACCTCACGGAACCGCCACGTCGCTGGTCGAGAGGAACTGCTCCGACTCGAAGTAGACGCGGTAGTCCCCGGCCGGCACTCGTTTCCCGTTCTTGTCCGTGAAGTCCCAAGGAATGGGTGGGGTCCGGAAGTAGCCGGGGAGCGTCGCGGGCTCGAGCGCGAAGAAGAGGACCTTCACGAGCGCCGCCCTGCTGTCGAAGACGGCGATCCGGACCGGGGCCTCGTTCGGGAGAAAGAATTGGATGTTGTAGCTCGCCTCGGTGTGGCCGGGCAGCACGCCCATCGAGCCGCAGATCAGGATCTCGGTCGAGGTCGACTGGAACTTGTTACAGGAATCCCAAGAGGTGTGCTGGGAGCCGGGGAAGAACTTCTGGGGAGAGAACACGCCGTCGGCGCTACAGCCGACAAGCGAGACGGTCGCCAGAACGAGCAGAATTCGCAGTCTGAGCCCGCTCCTATCCGGCGCCGGGGGGACGAATCAAAATTGAGGAAGTTCCCCGCGCATCCACGTGTGTCGCAAAGTAAAACCCCGCAAGAAACAACCCGCTGGAAGGACTAGGTTTTATCTGCGGATTGGGCACGAGGCGACAGGGAACTCCGCTCGCGTCAAGATTAGTGGCCGGCCATTTTCGGTGTCAATAGACTTATACGAGTTTGAGCCTCCAACGCGAAAATTTTTGCCAGTTCTGGCCGCGGACTGCCCCAACATGGCGGTTGTCTCGTCGGACCCAGGATGGTAGTCTCCAGCGTTTATGGCTTTCGGCTTGACACGTCCCCGCTGGGCACGTTTCCCATGTTCGAAGAGCTGAGCGACCGCCTCGCCGGAGTATTCCGGAAGCTGCTGGGGCGGGGTCGGTTGAACGAGCAGGACGTCCGCGAGACCCTGCGCGAGATTCGGCGCGTTCTGCTCGAGGCCGATGTGAATCTCGACGTCGCGAAATCGTTCCTGCGCGCCGTCGAGGAGCGCGCGGTCGGGGCGGACCTGCTCTCGAGCGTCACGCCGGGGCAGCAGATCATCAAGATCGTCCACGAGGAGCTGATCCGGCTCCTGGGCGGGACCAGCCCGGCGGCGCCGATGCAGTTTCCGTCGAATCGGGCGGCGGCCGTCCTCCTCGCGGGACTTCAGGGTTCGGGGAAGACGACAACCGCGGCGAAGCTCGCGCGGCACTGGAAGGACCGCGGTAAGCGGGTGCTCCTCGCCGCGCTTGACCTCCAGCGACCCGCCGCGATCGCCCAGCTCGAGGTTCTCGGGCGATCGATCGGCGTGCCGGTGCACCTCGACCGCGAGGCGAAGGATGCGGTCGCCTTGGCGAAGGCGGCCCGGGCTCGAGCGGATAGAGAAGGGTTCGATCTCCTCATCGCGGACACCGCGGGGCGGCTCCACGTCGACGAGGAGCTGATGACGGAGGTCGCCAAGGTTCACGCGGCGCTCGATCCGCACGAGACGCTGCTGGTGCTGGACGGCATGACGGGCCAGGACGCGGTCTCGATCGCGGAGGCCTTCACGAAGCGGCTCCCGGTGAGCGGGTTCGTGCTCACGAAGATGGACGGCGACGCGCGCGGGGGAGCGGCGCTCTCGCTCCGCGCGGTTTGCGGGGCGCCGATCCGCTATCTGGGGATCGGGGAGAAGGTCGAAGGGATCGAGCCCTTCCACCCCGATCGGCTGGCGTCGCGCATCCTCGGCATGGGGGACGTGCTCACGCTGGTCGAGCGTGCGCAGGAACGGCTCGACGTCGGGAAGGCCGAGGCGCTGGAGCGGAAGCTCCGCAAGGATCGCTTCACGCTCGAGGATTTCCTCGGGCAGCTCCAGGAGATGAAGAAACTGGGGCCGCTCGAGGAGATCGTGAAGATGCTGCCGGGGGTCAAGCTGCCGGCGGGCGCCCAGGTCGACGAGCGCGATCTCAAGCGGACGGAAGCGATCATCCAGTCGATGACGCGGGAGGAGCGCGAGCGGCCCGCGGTCATCAACGGAAGCCGCCGGAAGCGCATCGCGCGCGGCAGCGGCACCACGGTGCAGGACGTCAATCGTGTGCTCCGGCAGTTCGAGCAGACGCAAACCATGTTGAAGCGCTTCGGCGGCGGACGGCGCGGCAAGCTCCCTACGGGGCGCTTCTAGCGGGTCGGCCGGGCGCGATCGTACTCACAACGGAGGAACCCAGGAATGTCCGTCGTCATACGAATGAAGCGCGCGGGCGCGAAGAAGCGTCCGTTCTTCCGCGTCGTCGTCACCGACTCGAGGAACCCGAGGGACGGGCGCTACATCGAGCAGCTGGGCTATTACGACCCGCTCACCAATCCTGCGACGTTCCGGATCGACACGGACCGGTTCTCCGAGTGGATCCGGCGCGGGGCCCTGCCATCGGAGTCGGTCGGCGTGATGGTGTCCAAGCACGCCCCGGACGCGCTCCGTCCGGCGCCTCTCCCGAAGCCCGAGCTCTCCGAGGTTCCCGTCGCGGCGCCGAAGCCGAAGAAGGCGAAGGCCGCGAAGCCGAAGGCGGCGAAGGCCAAGCCCGCGAGGAAGGCGAAGGCGGCGACCAAGGCGAGCGTGAAGAAGGCGAAGACCAAGGCCAAGGCGAAGGCGAAGAAGAAGAGCGGGATCGCAAAGCCGAAGAAGGCCAAGAAGGCGAAGAAGTAGGCCCTCCGTGAAAACCCTCATCGAGTACTGCGCCCGCCGCCTCGTCGATCACCCCGAGGGCGTGCACGTCGACGAGCACGAGACCGGGGAGACCAGCGTGTTCACGCTCCGGGTCATGCCGGGCGACCTGGGCAAGGTGATCGGCCGCGAGGGGCGGACAGCGCAGGCGATGCGCCTCCTGCTCTCGGCCTCCGCGGCGGCGCAGGGGCGTCGCGCCACTCTCGAGATTGCCGACTGAGCCGGGCGGCGAGCCGCCGATCCTCGTCGGGGTGATCGCGCGGGCGCACGGCCTCGACGGCGAGGTCGTCGTCGACGCGTACAGCGACGCTCCGGAGCGCTTCCAGCCGGGTAGCGTGCTGACGGCGGCATTCCCCACCGGGAAGACCGCGAGCCTCGTCGTGGCGAACATGCGCCAGTTCCAAAAGCGACTCCTGGTTCAATTCGAAGGCGTCGCGACCCGGACCGAGGCGGAATCGCTCCGCGGAGCCGACCTCTTGATCGCGCGAAGCGAGGTGAAGCCGCTTCCCGAGGGGCAGTACTACCGCTTTGAGCTCGTCGGCCTCGCGGTCAAGTCGCGCGCCGGTGAGCCGCTGGGCGAGGTGGCGGACGTCTTCTCGACCGGGAGCAACGACGTCTACGTGGTGCGCGGCCCCCGGGGCGAGATCCTGCTCCCGGCGATCGCCGGCGTGATCGTCGAGATCAATCTCGCGCAAAAGACGATGACCGTCGCGCCGCCGGCGGGCCTCCCGGGATGGGACGGAGACTGAGCGGTGCGTATCTCGATCTTGACGCTCAATCCCGGATTCTTCGAGGGTCCCCTCGGCGAGGGGATGATCCGCATCGCCCGGGAGAAGGGCATCGTCGACATCGCGGTCATCCAGATCCGGGATTTCGCGGCCGACCGCTACGGCACGACCGACGACACGCCCTACGGGGGCGGCGCCGGGATGGTCATGAAGGTGGACACGATCGTCGGAGCCCACGAAGCCGCGGTGGAGCGGGCGGGAGGGCTCGAGGCGCGGACGCTCGTGACGACGCCCCAGGGCCGGCCACTGACGCAAGCTTGGGCGAGGGAGCTGGCCGGCGTGGAGCACCTGGTCCTTGTCTGCGGGCGGTACAAGGGGATCGACGAGCGGGCTATCCCACTCCTCCGCGCCGAGGAGATCTCGATCGGGGACTACGTGCTCTCGGGCGGCGAGGCGGCGGCGCTCGTGGTCGTCGACGCCCTGGCCCGGCTTCAGCCCGGCGTCTTGGGGGACGCGGGGTCGGCTGAGGCCGACTCCTTTTCGGAGGCGCTCCTCGACGCGCCCGTGTACACTCGGCCGGAAGATTTTCGGGGGTACAGGGTCCCAGAGATCCTCCTGAGCGGAAATCATGAGCAGATTCGCCGCTGGCGGCGCCGCGAGGCGCTCCGGCGGACGCGCGAGCGTCGGCCCGACCTCCTGTCCGGCCGCGCCCTGAGCGACGAAGACCGGAAGCTTCTGAACGAGATTGAGGAGGAGACGGGACCATGAGCGTGCTGGAGCGATTTGAAGCCCGGTTCAAAACCGACCGGGCACTGGATTTCGCACCCGGGGACACGGTGAAGGTGCACGTCCGGGTGATTGAAGGGGAAAAGGAGCGGTCGCAGATCTTCCACGGCGTGGTCACGAGCGTGCGCGGGAGCGGAATGCGATCGAGCTTCACCGTCCGGAAAATCTCGGGCGGAATCGGCGTGGAGCGGACGTTCCCGCTCCACTCCCCCGCGGTCGCCAAGATCGAGCTGGCGCGGAAGGGAAGAGTGCGGCGTGCGAAGCTCTTCTATCTCCGGAAGCGGAGAGGGAAGGCGGCCAAGGTCGACGAGCGGGACCCGATCGGGGGCGATGGCGCGTAGGCGGCTCGTCCGCTTCGACGACGAGTTCCGCGCCCTCTGGGGCGATCTCCTCGCGGGGATCGACGAGGTGGGGCGCGGGCCGCTGGCCGGCCCGGTGGTCGCCGCGTGCGTGGCGCTCAAGCCCGGTACCAAGCTCCGCGGCGTGCGCGATTCCAAGACGCTGACGGCGCCGAAGCGCGAGGAGGCCGCGGCGCGGATCCGCGCGGAGGCCGTCGCGGTGGGAGTCGGCATCGCGAGCGTGGTCGAAGTGGACGCGTTCAACATTCGAATGGCGGCGCTGCTCGCGATGCGCCGGTCGCTGGAGGCCCTGGGGCTCGAACCCCAGGGCCTTCTTGTCGACGGCCGGGACGAGATCTGGACCTCGATTCCGTGCAAGGCGGTCGTCGACGGCGACGCCCTGAGCCAGGCGGTCGCGGCCGCCTCGATCGTCGCGAAGGTGACGCGCGACGCCCTGATGAACGAGGACGACGCGCGCTTCCCACTCTACGGATTCTCGCAGCACAAGGGGTACGGCACGCCCGAGCACCTGGAGGCCCTTCGCCTCCATGGGCCGTGCCTGATCCACCGAAAGAGCTTCCGCCCCGTCCGGGAGCTTCTCTTCGTGCAGGAGGCGTTCGAGGGTTTCTGATTCGCGGGGGACGGGATGGGGTGGGGCGGGTCGGCCGAGTGGCGGGAGCGCGCGGCGCGCTGCGGAGAGCGGATCGCGGAAGCGTTCTGCACCCTGCGCGGATATGAAGTGGTCGATCGAAACGTGCGGGAGGGCCGGGGCGAGATCGATTTGATCGCGCACGACCACGGCACGATCGTATTCGTCGAAGTGAAGCTTCGAACGGGCCAGGATCAGGCGGCGCCCTTTCTCGCGGTGAATTGGAAGAAGCGGGAGGACGTGGCCAGGGCCGCGGCGCTCTACATGGCGCGGCGTGGGCTTCTGGGCCGCCCGGTGCGCTTCGACGTGATCGGCATCACGTGGGGGGCCGATGGATCGGAGCTCCGTGTCGAGCATGTCCCGAACGCGTTCCCCGGAGGCCGGCGTCAGTTCTACTGAGCGCGGTCCCCGGGAGGTCCCTTCGAAGCGAATCATGATCTTCCACGTGCGCGCGGGCGCCGGCCACGAGCGCGCGGCGCGGGCGGTGGAGCGGGCGACCCAGCAGCTCGACCCCGCCGCCGAAGTGATCGTTCGCGACGCCCTCGAGTACTCCTCCCCCTTCTTCCGAGCCTTCTACGCCTCGACCTACAACCGCATGGTGGCCCGCGTGCCGCGCGTCTGGGGCTTCGTCTACCGCCGCGCCGAGCGCACGCCGGTCGAGGGCTTCCGCCAGGAGGTCCGCACGCGGCTCACGCTCTGGAATTGCCGGGGCTACCTGGACGCGGTCGAGCGCTACCGGCCCGACGCGATCCTCTGCACCCAGTTCCTGCCCGCCGAGGTGTTCGCGTTCCTGCGCGAGCGCGGCAAGGTCCGCGTGCCGGTCGCCTGCGCGATCACCGACTACTCGATCCACCCGATCTGGGTCTATCGCGGCATCGACCGCTACTACGTGGCCGGCGACGCCGTGAAGGAGCAGCTCGAGGACACCGGCGTCGTGCCCGAGGATCGGATCGAGGTGACCGGCATCCCGATCGATCCCCGCTTCGCGATCACGATGCCGGCGGCGGACGCGCGCAAGGCCCTGGGCCTGGACCCCGATCCGGCCCGACTCACGATTCTCCTGATGGGGGGCGGGTTCGGCTGGGGACCGATCGACGGAATGGTCGACGTGGTCCGCGACCTCTCCAGCGAGGTGCAGGCGCTCGTGATCACCGGCCGGAACGAACGCCTTAGGAAGCGGCTCCTCGCGCGGGCGCGGGGGCACGAGAGCCGGATCAAGGTGCACGGCTTCACCGATCAGATGGACCTCTTCATGGCCGCCTCCGATCTGATCGTCGGAAAGTCCGGAGGGCTCACCTCGAGCGAGGCGATGGCGCGGGGCGTGCCGCTCGTGGTCTTCCGCCCTATCCCCGGGCAAGAGGAGCGGAATTGCGACTTCTTACAAGAAAACGGCGCGGCCCTGCGCGTGCATGATCTGGACGAGCTTCACTACCGCCTGCGCCATTTCCTCGCCGTGCCCGAGCACCTGGCCGCGATGCGCGCCCGGGCGGTCGAGATCGGGCGGCCGCGCTCCGCGTTCGACGTCGCCAAGTCGATCCTGGGCCGATTGACACCCCTGGCGGCGGATGGTAGGATCGGTTGATGTCCGAAATTGCCGCAAGTGACGGTATTACAGAGGGATCGGCTGTTCCGACCGAGGGTCGCGAAACCCGCAAGGGGATCCTTCTCGTCATCACCGGGAACGGGAAGGGCAAGAGCACGTCCGGATTCGGAAGCGCGCTCCGCGCGTTGGGACACGGATTCCGCGTCGCGGTGATCCAGTTCATGAAGGGACGGATCTACGGCGAGCTGGACGTTCTCCGCTCGCTCCCGCGGATCGACGTCTGGCAGTTCGGCCGGAATGCCTTCGTCGACCCCAAGAATCCCGACCCGAAGGACGTGGAGCTGGCCCGGAAGGGCCTCGACAAGGCGTGGGAGATCGTTCGCGGCGGCGAGCACGATCTCCTCATCCTCGACGAGATCAACGTCGTGGCCGACTTCGGGCTCGTTCCGCTTGAGGAAGTGCTGGAGCTCGCGCGGTCCCGCCCGCGGTGGATGGACCTGATCGCCACCGGGCGGAACGCGCCGGCGGCGCTCGTGGAGCTGGCCGACACCGTGAGCGACGTGCGCGAGATCAAGCACCACTACAAGAAGGGGATCGAGTCGCGCGCCGGGATGGAGTATTGACGGCGCAGGCCGCCGCGGAGATTTCGTCCCTGGCCGCGGAGATCCTGCGCGGCGACGCGCGGGCAACGGCCCGGGCGATGAGCTTGGTGGAGAACGGGGCGCCCGAAGCGGAGGCGCTCCTCGAGTCGGTATACGGCAAGAAGGGGCCCGCGCCGCGGATCGGGATCACCGGCCCGCCGGGCGCGGGGAAGAGCACGCTGGTCGCCGAGTACGCGCGCTTGCTGCGCGGCGAAGGGCTCCAGGTCGGGGTGGTGGCGGTCGACCCGACAAGCCCCTTCACCGGAGGCGCCATCCTCGGGGATCGCGTCCGGATGGGGGAGCACGCCACCGACGCGATGGTCTTCATCCGGAGCATGGCGACCCGCGGGAGCATGGGCGGCCTCGCGGCGCGGACCGGCGACCTCTGCGAGATCCTGGACGGCTGGGGGAGCCAGATCACCCTGGTCGAGACGGTCGGGGTCGGGCAGTCGGAGCTGGACGTGGCGGAGGCCGCGGACACGGTCGCGGTCGTGCTCACGCCGGAGTCGGGCGACGCGATCCAGGCGTTGAAGGCCGGGCTGATGGAGATCGCCGACGTGATCGTGCTGAACAAGGCCGATCACGCGGGCGCCGACGCGATGGAGGCGGCCCTTCGTTCCTCCCTCGCCTTCCGGAAGGAGGGGGGCTGGCGCCCTCCCATCGTCCGAACCGTGGCGATCGAGCGGAAGGGTCTGGAAGAGATGCACAAGGCGCTCCTCGAGCATCGCGCCTACGCCGGGCGCCCGGAGGTCTCGGGCGCGCTTCGGCGCGAGAAGACGCGGATGCGGCTTCGGAACGCGATTCGCGAGGAGTTGTTGGACGGGTGGCTCAAGGGCCGCGGGCTCGAGGCTGAGCTGGATCGCGCGGTGGAGCGTGTGCTCCAGGGCGAAATCTCCCCGCACCGCGCGGTGCGCGACTTGATCGAAAGGATGACCCCACATGGCGAACGGTAAAGCCGCGACGACATCCGAGAAGGCTCCGCGAACGTCGGCCACGAAACCGGCGCGCCCGGCCGCGGAAGAGCCCGCGCGCCCGGCCGCGGAAGAGCCCGCCGCCGCGGCGCGGCGCTTCGAGACGCTCTCGGGCATCCCCGTGAAGGCGCTCTACACCGAGGCGGACCTTCCGGCCGCCGCCGCGATCGGGAGCCCGGGACAGTACCCTTACACGCGCGGCCTCCACCCCGAGATGTACCGCACGCGCCTATGGACGATGCGCCAGTTCGCGGGCTTCGGCACGGCCGAGAACACGAACCAGCGCTTCCACTACCTGCTCGCGCAGGGGATGACCGGCCTCTCGACCGCGTTCGACATGCCGACCTTGATGGGTTACGACCCCGATCACCCGATGTCGCTGGGGGAGGTCGGGCGCGAAGGGGTGGCGATCTCGTCCCTCGAGGACATGGAGATCCTCTTCCGCGGCATCCCGCTCGACCAGGTCACCACCTCGATGACGATCAACGCGCCAGCGATCGTCCTCCTCGCGATGTACGTCGTCGTGGCCGAGAAGCAGGGGATTCCGCCCGAGAAGCTCGGCGGGACCGTCCAGTCCGACATGCTCAAGGAGTTCATCGCGCAGAAGGAGTGGATCTGCCCGCCGAGACCTTCGGTGAAGATCTGCGTCGACATGATCGAGTGGTGCGCCGAGCACATGCCGAAGTGGAACTCGATCTCGATCAGCGGCTATCACATCCGCGAGGCGGGCGCGACCGCGGTGCAGGAGCTGGCGTTCACGATCGCCGACGGCATCGGCTACGTCGAGGAGTGCGTGAAGCGCGGGATGGACGTCGACGACTTCGCCCCGCGCCTCTCCTTCTTCTGGGACGTCCACAACGACTTCTTCGAGGAGATCGCCAAATTCCGCGCGGGGCGGCGCATCTGGGCCCGCCTCATGAAGGACCGCTTCCACGCCAAGAATCCGCGAAGCTGGCAGCTCCGCACCCATGCCCAGACCGCCGGGGTCTCCCTGACGGCCCAGCAGCCGCTCAACAATGTGGCGCGCGTCGCCCTCCAGGGGCTCGCCGCCGTCCTGGGCGGCACGCAGTCGCTCCACACCAACTCGATGGACGAGACGTTGGCGCTCCCGACCGAGGAGGCGGCCACGGTCGCGCTCCGGACGCAGCAGATCCTCGCGCATGAGTCGGGAGTCGTCGCGACGCCCGATCCGCTGGGCGGGTCCTACTTCGTCGAGGCCCTCACGGACAAGGTGGAGGAGGAGGCGCTCCGGTACATCCGGCGGATCGACGAGATGGGTGGGATCATCGCCGCGGTGGAGCGCGGCTATCCGCAGAAGGAGATCGCGGACTCCGCCTACAAGTTCCAGCAGCAGGTCGAGCGCGAGGAGCGGATCATCGTGGGGGTGAACCGGTTCGTGTCGGACGAGGAGGTCGCGATCCCCGTGCTCAGGATAGACCCCGAGATCGAGCGGCGCCAGATCGAGCGGATCCAGGCCGTGCGCGCGCGGCGCGATGCGGCCGCGTACGCTAAGGCGGTCGAAGCGCTCCGGGACGCCTGCATGAGCAGCAAGAACCTCGTTCCGTACGTGCTGGACGCGGTCCGGGCCTACGCGACGCTGGGCGAGGTGAGCGACGTGTTCCGCGAAGCGTACGGCGTCTACCGAGAGCCGGCGGTCTTCTAGCGTGGAAACGAAACGGTCCGTGCGAAAGATTCGCGTGCTGGTGGGAAAGGCGGGCCTGGACGGGCACGACCGCGGGGCCAAGGTCGTCGCGAGCGCCATGCGGGACGCCGGCTTCGAGGTGATCTACACCGGCCTCCATCAGACTCCCGAGATGATCGTGCAGGCGGCGGTGCAGGAAGACGTCGACGCCGTGGCCCTCTCGATCCTCTCGGGCGCGCACATGACCCTCTTCCCGCGCGTCCATCAGCTGATGCGCGAGCGTGGGATCTCGGACGTGCTCCTGACGGGAGGCGGCATCATCTCGAAGGAAGACATGACGACGTTGAAGGCGCAGGGTGTTGGGGAGCTCTTCGGCCCGGGCACCTCGACCGCCGCGATCGTCGAATACATCAAGGACTGGGTGGCCAAGCGGAGCGGCGCCAAGGCCGGGGCCACGGCCGCCGCCGCGCGGACTCGATGAAGAAAGTGGTGAAGAGCGCGGCCGAAGCGCTCGAGCGCGGCGGCATCAAGGACGGCGTGACGATCGTGCTCGGCGGTTTCGGACTGTGCGGCATACCCGAGAACCTGATCCTCGCGCTTCGGGAAACCGGGGTGAAGGACCTGACCTGCGTATCGAACAACGCGGGGGTCGACGACTGGGGCCTGGGGCTCCTTCTCAAGACCCGCCAAGTTCGCAAGATGATCTCGAGCTACGTGGGCGAGAACCAGACGTTCGAGCGGCAATACTTGGACGGAGAGCTCGAGGTGGAGTTGGTGCCGCAGGGTACCCTGGCGGAGCGGATCCGGGCAGGCGGCGCCGGCATCGGCGGCTTCTACACTCCGACGGGGGTCGGCACGATGGTCGCGGAGGGGAAAGAGAGCCGCGTGATCCAGGGCCGTGAGTACGTGCTCGAGATGCCGATCCGCGGCGATTTCGCGTTCGTCAAGGCGTGGAAGGGCGACCATGCGGGGAACCTCGTCTACCGGATGTCTGCGCGGAATTTCAACCCGATGGCCGCGACGGCGGGAAACGTGACGCTGGCCGAGGTGGAAGAGCTGGTCCAACCGGGGAAGATCGATCCCGATCACGTCGTGACCCCGGGCATCTTCATCGATTGCATTTTCCAGGGGACCTATGGACCCAAGCGAATCGAAAAGAGAACGAATCGTCCGGCGAGCGGCGCTCGAGCTTAAGGACGGCTATTACGTGAATCTGGGGATCGGCATGCCGACCCTCGTGGCGAACTACATCCCGAAAGGGATGGACGTCATCCTCCAGTCGGAGAACGGCGTGCTGGGCGTGGGGCCGTATCCCGCTCCGGGCAAAGAGGACGGCGACCTGATCAACGCGGGGAAGGAGACGATCACCGTCCTCCCGGGCGCCGCGTTCTTCTCGAGCGCCGATTCCTTCGCGATGGTGCGCGGCGGCCACGTCGACCTCACGATCTTGGGGGCGATGGAAGTCGACCAGGAGGGGAACCTCGCGAACTGGATGATCCCGGGGAAGATGGTGAAAGGGATGGGCGGCGCGATGGACCTGGTGGCCGGAGCGAAGCGCGTGGTCGTGACGATGCTCCACGCGTCGAAGGACGGCGCGTCGAAGGTCCTCCGGAAGTGCGCCCTCCCCCTGACCGGCAGGAAAGTCGTGCACCGGATCATCACCGACCTGGCCGTCATGGACGTGGTGCACGACGGACTGAAGCTCATCGAGAGGGCGCCCGGCGTCACCGTCGACGAGATCGTGAACGCGACCGAAGCCGAGCTTGTGATCGACGAAGTCTGCGAGATGCCGGTATGACCGGCGAAAGGAACCGATGCTGACCATGACTGGTGCCCGCCGCGACGATATCTACGAGCTGACGCCGGAGCAGGGCGAATGGCGGGACACGCTGCGGGATTTCGCCGATCGCGAGATCGCCCCAGGAGCCGCGCGCTTCGACGACGCGGGCGAGTTCCCGTGGGAGAACGTGAAGAAGATGGCGGAGCTGGGCCTCTTCGGGCTCGTCTTCCCCGAGCAGTACGGGGGCGGCGGATTCGGGACGCTGGAGTACGTGCTCGCGGTCGAGGAGATCTCGCGCGCCTGCGCCTCCACCGGGATCACGCTCGCGGCCCACGTCTCGCTCGGCACATGGCCGATCTACAACTTCGGCACGGAGGAGCAGAAGCGCAAGTACCTCCCCGCCCTCTGCTCGGGCGAGCGCCTGGGCGCCTTCGGCCTGACGGAGCCCGAAGCCGGGAGCGACGCGGGCGGCACGAAGACGCGCGCGATCCTGGACGCCTCGACCTACGTCATCAACGGCCGGAAGATCTACATCACCAACGGATCGGTCTGCGGCACGGCGGTCTTCACGGCGGTCACGACGCCTGGGGTCGGCGTCAAGGGGATCTCCTCCTTCATCGTGGAGAAGGGAACGCCCGGCTTCACGCCGGGCACCCGCGAGAAGAAGATGGGTCACCGGGCCAGCGACACCGTCGAGTTGATCTTCGACAATTTGAAGCTCCCCAAGGAGAACATGCTCGGCCCTGAGGGGGGCGGCTTTACCCAATTCATGAAGACATTGGACGGCGGCCGCATCTCAATTGGGGCGATGTCGCTCGGGATCGCGCAGGCGGCGCTCGACTCCGCCGTGAAGTACGCGCGCGAGCGCCGTCAGTTCGGCCGGGCGATCGCCGACTTCCAGGCGATCCAGCTCCTCCTCGCCGACATCGTCACGGAGCTGGAGGCGGCGCGGCTCCTCGTCTACCAGACCGCTCGGCTCAAGGACCGGGGACAGCCGTTCACCCGGTACGCGGCGATGGCCAAGCTCAAGGCATCGACCGTCGCCATGCGGGCGGCCGATTCCGCGGTCCAGATCCACGGGGGGGCGGGGTACATGACCGACCATCCGGTCGAACGTTATTTCCGCGACGCCAAGCTGATGGAGATCGGCGAGGGAACGTCGCAGATCCAGAAGCTCATCATCGCCAGGGAACTATTGCGCGAGGCGGGATACCGGATCGGCTCCTAGGGCCGCCGGCGCTTCGCACCGCATCGGAAGGAGAGACGGAACGTGGCAGATCGTGACGCATACATCGTGAGCGCTTGCCGGACCGCCATCGGCGAGTTCATGGGCGGAATCTCGTCCATGACCGCGCCGCAGCTCGGGGCGATCGCGATCCGGGAAGCGGTGAAGCGCGCCGGCGCGGATCCGGCGCAGATCGACGAGGTCCTCATGGGGAACGTGGTCCAGGCCGGCGTTGGCCAGGCGCCCGCGCGCCAGGCGGCGATCCACGGCGGCATCCCCGACACGGTCCCCGCGATGACGGTCAACAAGGTCTGTGGCTCGGGCCTCAAGGCGGTCATGCTGGCCGCGCAGGCGATCCGCGCCGGCGACGCCGACGTGATCGTGGCCGGCGGAATGGAATCGATGTCGAACGCGCCCTACTTCCTGCCGAAGGCGCGGAGCGGCTACCGGCTCGGAAACGGCGAGCTGGTGGACGGCGTGATCCACGACGGGCTCTGGGATTCGTTCAACAACTTCCACATGGGAAGCGCCGCCGAGCTGATCGCGCGGAAATTCAAGGTCACGCGCGAGGAGCAGGACCGCTTCTCGGTGGAGAGCAACCAGAAGGCGGTCCGGGCGCAGAAGGAAGGCGCCTTCAAGGACGAGATCGTGCCGGTGATGATCCCCCAGAAGAAGGGCGACCCGAAGTGCTTCTGCGTCGACGAGCGTCCCAGGCCCGACGCCTCGATGGAGAGCCTCGGGAAGCTCCGTCCGGCGTTCGAGAAGGAAGGGACGGTCACGGCCGGCAACGCGCCGGGCCTGAATGACGGCGCCTCGGCGGTCGTGGTGATGTCCGGCGACGCCGTCAAACGGACGGGCGCGAAGCCGATGGCCCGCGTGAACGGATACGCGGCGGGCGGAACGGCGCCGGAGATGGTGTTCTACGCTCCGGTCATCGCGGTGCGGAAGCTGGCCGAGAAAATGGGCCGGAAGACGGACCAGTGGGATCTGATCGAGGCGAACGAGGCGTTCGCGGTCCAGGCGATCGTGGACGCGCGGGAGTTGGGCTGGGATCCGGCCAAGCTCAACGTGCGGGGCGGCGCCGTGGCGCTCGGGCACCCGATCGGAGCGAGCGGCGCGCGCATCCTGACGACCCTCCTCTACTCGATGCGGGACCGGAAGGCCAAATCGGGCCTGGCCACGCTTTGCCTGGGCGGCGGGAACGCGGTGGCGTTGAGCGTCGAGGCGGTTTGATGCCGACGGCAACCGCGACGCGCCCCGTGGTCGTGGCCGGCGCAGGGACCATGGGGAGCGGCATCGCGCAGGTGTTCGCCGCGTCGGGAAGGCAGGTCCTCCTCGTCGATCCGGTCGAGACGGCCTTGAAGAAGGGCCTCGGCGTCATCGAGAAGAGCCTGGGCCGGCTCGTCGACAAAGGGACGATCGATTCCAAGGCAAGGGAGGAGACCCTCCGGCGCATCTCGGTTCAGGAGGCCGGATTTCCGTTCGCCGAGTGCGCGATCGCCGTCGAGGCGGTCCCGGAGCGTCCGGACCTCAAGAAGAGCGTCTTCCAGATGCTGGACCAGAAGCTTCCGCCGGGGGCCATCCTCGCCACCAACACCTCCTCGATCTCGGTGACCGAGCTCGCGGCGGCCACGCGGCGACCCGCGCGCTTCGTCGGCATGCATTTCATGAATCCGGTCCCGATCATGCAGCTCGTCGAGATCGTCCGTGGTCTCGAGACGAGCGACGAGACCGTCGCCGAGACGGTGGATCTGGCGCGGGCGCTCGGCAAGGTTCCCGTCGTGGTGGCCGACCGGCCGGGCTTCGTGAGCAATCGGGTCCTCATGCCGATGATCAACGAGGCCGCCTTCGCCCTCATGGAGGGCGTCGCCGACCGCGAGGCGATCGATACCGTCATGAAGCTGGGCATGAACCACCCGATGGGGCCGCTCGCCCTGGCCGATCTCATCGGCATCGACGTCTGCCTCGACATCATGGAAGTCCTTCATCGCGGGTTCGGGGACTCCAAGTACCGGGCCTGCCCCCTGCTGCGCCAGATGGTGGCAGCCGGACGCCTCGGACGAAAGTCGGGCCGCGGCTTCTACGAGTACCCCTGACCGAAGAAGCCCACACTTGAATTTCGAGCTGACCGAAGAGCAGGAGATGCTGCGCGCCGCCGCGCGCGAGTTCGCCGAGGGCGAGATCGTGCCGATCGCCTATCAGATCGACGCGACCGAGATGATCCCAGACTCGCTCCGGAAGAAGCTCCGCGAGAACAACTTCTTCTCGCTTCTGATCCCACGCGACTACGGCGGTGTGGAAGTGGACGCCATCAGCTACGTCCTGGTGATGGAGGAGCTATCGCGCGCCTCCGCCGCGGTCGGGATCACCATCTCGGTCCACAACTCCGTCGCCGCGGGGCCGATCTCGATGTTCGGATCCGCGGAGCAGAAGGCCAAGTGGCTCCCGCTCCTTGCCGAGCGGCTCCTCGGGGCGTTCGCGCTGACCGAGCCCGGCTCGGGCTCGGACTCCGCGGCCCTGTCGACGCGCGCGGTAGCCAACGACGGGTGCTACGTCCTGGACGGCGCCAAGACCTTCGTGACCAACGGAAACTACGCCGATCTCTTCGTCCTGATGGCGCGGACCAGCCAGGAGCTGAAGCATCGGGGCATCACCGCGTTTCTCGTGGAGCGGAAGAGCCCCGGTCTGAAGATCGGAAAGACCCTCGAGAAAATGGGCATCCGCGGCTCGGACACGGTCGAGCTGACCCTGGAGCGTTGCTGCGTGCCGGCGGAAAATAGGCTCTCGGAAGAGGGCCGGGGATTTCGCGTGGCGATGCAGACGCTCGATGGAGGACGGATCGGGGTCGCGGCCCAGGCGCTCGGGATCGCGCAGGCCGCGTTGGACGCCGCCGTCCGCTACGCGCGCGAGCGCGTCCAGTTCGGGAAGCCGATCTCCGAATTCCAGGCCATCCAGTGGATGATCGCCGACATGAAGGCGCAGATCGAAGGGGCGCGGCTCCTCACCCTCCGCGCCGCGTGGCTCAAAGACCAGGGGCTTCCGCACGGGCCCGAGGCGTCGATCGCGAAGCTGATCGCCTCGGCCGCGGCGCGCGAGGTCACCGACCGGGCGGTGCAGATCCACGGCGGCTACGGCTACACGAAGGAGTTCGCGGTGGAGCGGTATTACCGCGACGCGAAGGTGACCGAGCTCTACGAAGGGACCTCCGAGATCCAGCGGATCGTGATCGCCAACTCGCTTCTTCATCCGAAGGACACGAAAAGGGCCCCGTGAACTCGAAGGTCGCCGTCCTCAAGACATCCCCGCAGACGGTGGTACGGGATTTCGGCCGCCTGATGGAGCTGGCGGATCTCCGCGCCGAGCTCTCGCCCGACCGGCTGACGCTCTTGAAGGTCAATATCTCGTGGCAGGTCTACTACCCGGCAGTCTCCACGAGCCCCTGGCAGCTCGAGGGCGTCATCCGGGCGCTCCTCGATGGCGGGTTCTCGAAGGACCGCATCCTCGCCGCCCAGAACTCCACCGTCGTGGTCGATCCCCACCTCGGGCTCAAGACCAACAAGCTCGAGCCGGTGCTCGACCGGTTCGGGATCCGCTCGATCTGGCTGAACGACAAGGAGAGCGAGGCCGATTGGGTCCGCTACGAGCCGAAGGGGAAGATGCTCGTGCTCCGCGATGTCTATCCCGACGGGCTCATGATTCCCAAAACCCTGATCGGCGCGAATATCATCCACCTGCCGACGCTCAAGACCCACGTCTTCACCGAGATAACCGGTGCGATGAAGAACGCGTTCGGAGGGCTGCTTCACTTGAAGCGCCACTGGACCCACAGCGTGATTCACGAAACCCTGGTCGACCTCCTGGTCATCCAAAAAGAGATCCACCCGGCAATCTTCGCCGTCATGGACGGGACGATCTCGGGGGACGGGCCCGGGCCGAGGGCCATGCGCCTTCGCGAAACGAATCTGATCCTGGCCTCCCGCGACCAAGTGGCGATCGACGCGACCGCGGCCAAGCTGATGGGGTTCGACCCGCTGACGATCCGGTTCATCCGCCTGGCGCACGAAGCGGGCCTGGGGAAGGGCGACCCCCGCGAGATCGACCTCGTCGGCGACGACGTCTCGAACGTGAACCTCCATTACTCCCGAAACGAGAACACCTTCGCGTCGAAGGGGCAGAAGCTCATCTACCACGGACCTTTGAAGCCGCTCGAGGGGTTGCTACTACGTAGTCCGCTGGTGCCGTGGTCGTTTGCAGCCAGCCGCCTCTACCACGACGGATATTGGTATCCATTCGTGGGCAAAGGCCGGAAACGGACGATAATGAAATCAGAATGGGGACGACTCTTCCGGGAATACGAGCCGAAGGGTCAGGAATAATCGATCGCGCGGGCTTGGCCGCGGATCAGCCGCGGAGCTTCGCCCGCGGCTCAGGGAGGAGGGGATCGGAATGAAGAACGCGCTTCTTGTCGCGCTCCTGCTCGCATCCGCGGGCGTTACGCCCGCGTCCGCCGAGCCAGGCGATCCGTCGCTGGCTCCGTCCTCGCAGCGGTACGTGGCCGAGATCGTGGACTCCATGTTCGTCGTCGGCCCGGCCGAGTTCTTCGCGGTGGTGATGCCGTCCGATCCGGCCGGAGCACGGGCCGTCCACTTGATGGGCACGTTCACCGTGACCGACAAGAAGGGCGATATCATGGTCCGCCTCTTCCGCGCGCCCGACTACCAGAGCTGGCTCAAGAAGCGGGGCGGGGAGAAGGCCGGCGCGTTCTGGGTTTCCAAGCGCTCGAGGCAGGTCAACGTGGACCAGGATCTGACTCCGCCCGGTCCCTTCGTCGTCCTGCTCGACAACGGTTATTCGATGCGCACCAGCAAGCACGTCCGGACCCAGATGCAGATCCAGTATGAGGGGATCGGCGGCCATCCGATCGCGGCCGCGCGCGACAGCACCGCGGTGGGAAGCGCCGAGGACGACCTCATCACGCCTAGGGCGAACAGCGAGGAGGATATTCCGCCGCCTCCGCCTCCGCCCCCCGACGAAGGGTCCCACTAGCCGCCCGAGCGGCCCTTCGCCTCTTTCTTCTCCGCGGCCCCCTTCTTGGGCTTGGGCTTCGCCTCGCCGGCCTTCGCGCTCGAGTACCCGGGCCCGCGCAGGAGAAGGAGCTGGCCCCCACCCTTGCGGTTTCGGAACTGGGGGAGCCATAGGTTGTGGGCCTGGACCGCGATGAGCCAGGTGTCGGGCCCGAAGAGATCGCTCGCGTCCACGATCCCCGTCGACTCCCACTCGCCGCCGATTCCCCTCGGAAGGTAGTTCCCCTTCGCATCCCATTCCGCGCACTCCGCCATAGGCTCGACGCGCCGCGTGTTGGAGTCGTAGCGAAGAATCCGCGCGGTGTGGATCCCGCGCCCGCCGGGATCTTCCTGGATCCACACGTAGCGCTCGTCCGTCGCGAGGTTGTCGGGGCGGTAGAGGTCGTCGGATTCGTCGCCGTCGAGCGCGACGCTCAGCTCCTCGACGTGGGTGGGATTGAACGGATCGAGCCGCACGTAGTAGAGGCGGCCCGCGCCGGTGACCGGGCGGCCGGTGACCGGGTCGTAGAAATCGTCGGCTCCGGTGTCCACGAAGTAGAAGGCATTGGGCTGGTCCTTGACGGGGGTCACGTCCTCGAGGCGCGCGAAGTTGAGGCAGCCCATGCCCTGCGCCTGGGCTTCGAGACGGGCCGGGAGCTCGTTCACGTTGATCCGGCCCCCCTCCTCCTGCGGGAAGAGCGGCACGAACCTTCCGGTCAGGGGGCGCCCCTTGGAAGCGAGGCTGGCGAGGCGGGTGTTGGGACGTCCCTCGAGGGGATCCGCCCGAAAGACATAGAGCCGGCCCCGGCCCGAAAGAAAGTCGGAGTCGTTGTCGGCGACATACATGTAGAGCTGGGATTCACCCGGGTAGGAGTCCTCGGTCAGGATCGCGACGATCTTTCCCGAGGAGACCGGGACGATCACGGTAGCCTCGTGCGAGAAGTGTCCCAGCCACGGCAGGTTCTTCACGGTCCCGTCGCGCGCGTCGACCGCGACCACGATGCCCCGGTAGATCCCGTCGATCGATTCCTCGTCGACCAGGAATGTCGGCGCAAGAAAGCCGTCTTCCGGACCGACCAGCGACGCCGCGCCGAAGCGGTCGTATCCCTCGCTCCCATCGACCAGGTAATCCCCGGCCACGGCGCCGAAGTTTCGCAGGTCGATCGCCAAGCGCGAGACCCGGGCCCCGTTGAATCCCCCGTGCCAGGAGATCTCGTGCGCGACGTAGATCTCGGCGAGACCACTGGCGGTCTTCCGGATGCCGAGCCCGTCGGGCTCCGGCGCGAACACGAAGGCATCGCTGACCGTGTCCTGCGGTGCGAGGCTGTCCCCGACCGAGATGATCGGGATTACCGAAACATCTTCCCGGAGCGGTCGCACCATCGGTGGGGTGCGCGTGCGCACGCCGGACCCGGGGCCGGGGATCAGAGGACCACGGGTGTATCCGCATAGGAGGACGAGCGCGGCCGCGCAGGCCAGAAGACCGAGTCTCCGATTCACGTCCGTTCGCAGAGCTCGACCAGAACCCCGCCCATCGAGCGGGGATGCAGAAACGCGATCTTCATTCCGTGGCTTCCATCGCGGGGAGTGCGATCGATCAGCTCGAGGCCCTGAGCCCCGGCCGCCGACAGCGCTGCCTCGAGATCGGGGACGTGGAATGCGACGTGGTGGATCCCTTCGCCCCGCTTCGCCAGGAATCGCCCGATCGGGGAATCGACCTTGGTCGGCTCGAGCAGCTCGATCGTGGATCCGCCCGATTCCATGAATACGATCTTCACGTGCATCGACTCGAGCATCTCGGTGCCGGTCACCCGGAAGCCCAGCTTCTTCCAACGCGCGGACGCGGCCTCGATAGAGGTCACGGCCAAGCCGATATGCGCGAGACCCAGGATCTCGGAGCCCTCCTTCACGGGCCTGCGGCGCCCGGGTGGTGCCAGAGGAAGGCGAACACGACCAATCCGAGCGCGATCCGGTACCAGCCGAAGGGCGCCAGGCCGTGGCCCGTGAGGTAGCGAAGAAATCCCCGGATCGCCAGGACCGCCACGATCGCCGAGACGGCGAGCCCCACGATCAGCGGAGCCGGCCCGCCCAGCGCCGGCCCGGTGAGGTCGTGGTAGTGCTGGACGAGATCGAAGAGGGTCGCCATCCCGAGCGTGGGGAGCGCGAGCAGGAACGAGAACTCCGCCGCCGCGACCGGGGACGCCCCCAGGAGGAGCGCCGCCAGGATCGTGGTCAGCGCGCGCGACGTGCCCGGCCAGAGGGAGAGGCTCTGCGCCAATCCGATCAGGAGCACGGCTTGGATCGTGATGTCGTCGATCGTGGGGAACCGCGGCGTCGCGGCGGCCGCCCTCGCGCGGCGGCCGGTGAGGAGGATGACGATCCCGCCGGCGACCAGCGCGATCGCCACCGCCCCAGGGCCGAAGAGGTGCGCCTTGATCCAGTGGTGCGCCGCCAGTCCGACGATCGCGGCGGGCAGGAACGCGACCAGGAGCTTCAGAAGCAGCGCCCGCCCGCGGGGATGCGGCGTGACGGCGCCGGCCAGGAGCTCGCCCACGCGCCCGCGGTAGAGCCAGACGATCGCGAGGAGCGCGCCCGCCTGGATGACGATCTCGAACGCGTTCATCTCGCCGCCGACCAGGCCCATCGCGTGCGCCGCGAGGATGAGATGCCCGGTGGAGGAGACCGGTAGGAACTCGGTCAGCCCCTCCACCGCGCCCAGGATGGCGGCCTGGAAGAGATTCATGCGACCTCCTTGTCAGGCGTTCGGATCATAGGTCTTGTAGACGCGCCGGAGCGTGTCGCTGATCTCGCCCAGGGTCGCGCTTGCCTTCACGGCGTCGATCACCGCCGGCATGAGATTCAGCTCGCGCCTCGCGGATTCCTCGATGCGGGCGAGCGCGTGCGTCGCGAGGTCCTGATCGCGCGCCGCCTTGAACGCGGCCACCCGCGACGACTGCCTCTCCTCGAGCTTCGGATCGAGCGTGAAGCCCGGGCGCGCCAGCTCGTCCGGATCGCCGAACCGATTCACGCCGACGATGACCTGCTCGCCCTTCTCGATCTTGAGCTGGGCTTCGTACGCGCTCCGCTCGATCGCCGTCGCCTGGTATCCCGCCTCGATCGCCCGGACGGCCCCGCCCAGCGCGTCGATCGCCTCGATCTCGCGCCGGGATTCCAGCTCGATCCGGTCGGTCTCCTCCTCGATCGCGGGCGCGCCGCCCGCTGGATCGACCGTGGCGGCCGCTCCGGTCTCATGGGCGAGGAGCTGCTGGGTGCGGAGCGCCGTCGTCGCGGCCTCCTCGCTCGGGAGCGAGATCGCCTCGTCGAACGAATTTGTGTGGAGCGATTGGCAACCGCCCAGGACCGCGGCCATCGCCTGGATCGCCACGCGCGCGATGTTGTTGTGGGGCTGCTGCGCGGTCAGGGTGGATCCGGCCGTCTGCGCGTGGAATCGCAGCTTCAGCGAATTCGGATCGCGCGGGTGGAAGCGCTCCTCCATCAGTCGGGCCCAGAGCCGCCTCGCCGCGCGGTACTTGGCGATCTCCTCCAAGAAATTGTTGTGCGCGTTGAAGAAGAAGGAGATCCGCGGTGCGAACCGGTCCACGGGGAGGCCACGATCGACCGCCGCGCGGACGTACTCCAGCCCGTTGGCCAGCGTGAAGGCGACCTCCTGAACCGCGGTCGAGCCAGCCTCGCGGATGTGATACCCGCTGATCGAGATCGGATTCCACTGCGGCGTCTCCTCGGCGCAGTACTCGAAGAGGTCGGTCGCGATCTTGAGCGACGGCGCGGGCGGATAGATGTAGGTGCCGCGCGCGATGTATTCTTTGAGTACGTCGTTCTGCACCGTGCCGGAGAGCTTCGCGCGCGCCGTGCCGCGCCGGTCCGCGACCGCGACGACGAGGGCGAGGAGAATCATGGCCGTCGCGTTGATCGTCATGGAGAGGCTAACCCGGTCGAGAGGAATTCCCTGGAGGAGGCGCTCCATGTCGTCGAGGGTCGAGATCGCGACGCCGACGCGGCCGACCTCGCCCTGGGCGCGCGAATGATCGGAGTCGTAGCCCATCTGCGTCGGAAGGTCGAAGGCGACCGAGAGCCCGGTCTGGCCCTCGGAGAGGAGGTAGTGGTAGCGCTGATTCGACGCCTCGGCGGTGCCGAAGCCCGCGTACTGGCGCATCGTCCAGAGGCGCGAGCGGTACATCTCGGGATGGATGCCGCGGAGGTAGGGTGGAACGCCCGGGAGCCCGGGGTCGGGCGCGCCGCGCGAGCGGGCGAGATCGGCGAGCGCCATCGGGGCTACGCTTCCTCCGGCTGGATCGCGATCAGGAGCTGGCCCGTCTCCACCGCGGCGCCCGGCTCGACCGAGATCCTCGTGACGCGCCCCTTGAGCGGCGCGACGAGCTCGTTCTGCATCTTCATCGCTTCCACGATGACGACCGGCTGGCCCGCCTCGACATCGGCGCCCTTCTCGACGAGCACGTCGACGATCAGGCCCGGCATCGGGGCGTGCACCTCGCCGCGCGTGAGATCGGCGCCCGCGCGGCGGCGGGCGAGCTTGGGGGCGCGCGGGTCGCGCGGACGAAACGCGTAGGAGCGCCCATCAAGCTCGACCACGATGTCGAGTCCCTCCCGATGGACGGAGGCCTCGACCGGGCGGTGGTCGATCCACGCCCGCATCACGCGGCCGAACGATCCTTCGACACGATGCTCGCGGCCGTCCAGCGTCACGGTGAAGCCGGCCCCGCTCGGCTCGACCTCCACCTGGTGCTCGCGCCCGTCGCGCGTGAGAAGGACGATCATCGACTCCCTCCGCGCGTCCCGGTGCGAAGTCCGGGGAGCGCCGCGCGCCACCGGCTCGACCCGCCGCGGATGCCGCCGGTCATCGGCCGCCGCTCGGAATCACCGTCGCCCGGCTGATCCCCCTCGACACGCGGCGCCTCGGAATCGAGCCGCGCGAAGATGGCCGCGAGCGCCGCGGCGTCCTCCTCCGCGCGTGCCGCGTCCGGGGGCTCCGCGTGCTTGAAGTGATGGGCCAGGAACGCCGTGTCGTACCGGCCGGTCGCGAACGCCTCCTGCGCGAGAAGCCAGCGGTGGATCGGGAGCGTGGTGTGAATTCCCTCGAGCAGGCACTCGTCGAGCGCGCGCCGCGCCCGCTCCACCGCCTCAGCCCGGCTCGGGGCCCATACGATGATCTTCCCGATCAAGGGATCGTAGTGGACCGGCACCGCGCCGCCCGAGCGCACGCCGAAGTCGCACCGCACGCCCGGGCCCGCGGGCAGCTCGAGGCGGCGCACGACCCCCATCTGCGGGAGAAATCCCTGGTCCGGGTCCTCGGCGTAGACGCGGAATTCGATCGAGGCGCCGACGGGGCGGACATCCGCCTGCGCGAGCGCTAAGCGCTCACCACGCGCGATCTGGATCTGCTCCCGCACCAGGTCGAGCCCCAGCACCATCTCGGTGACCGGGTGCTCCACCTGGAGCCGGGCGTTCATCTCGAGAAAATGGAATCGCCCTTGCTGGTCCATGAGAAATTCCGCGGTCCCGGCGTTCGTGTAGCCGCCCGCCTTCGCGACCTGGACCGCCAGCGACCAGAGCTCCCGGCGGCGCGCGTCGTCGAGCGCGGGGGAAGGAGTCTCCTCGACCAGCTTCTGGTGCCGGCGCTGGATCGAGCAGTCGCGCTCGCCCAGCGCGAGCACGGTCCCGTGTGAGTCGGCCAGGATCTGCACCTCGATGTGCCGGGGCTTCTCGAGCCAGCGCTCGAGGTAGAGCCGGTCGTCGCCGAAGGCGCTCTTGGCCTCGCCCTGCGTGAGGCGAACGGCCTGCTCGAACTCGCCGGGACCGTTCACGCGGCGCATCCCTTTACCGCCGCCGCCGGCGGCCGCCTTCAGCACGACCGGGTATCCGATCGCTTCCGCCGCGCGGCGAAGCTCGGCCGGATCGCTGACGGGACCCTCCGTCCCGGGGAGGACCGGCACGCCCGCTCGAATGGCGAGGGCCCGCGCGCGCACCTTGTCGCCCATCGCGCGGGTCGCCTCGGGCGTTGGCCCGATCCAGGTGAGTCCCGCGCGCTGGACCTGCTCCGCGAAATCGGCCGATTCCGCGAGAAAACCGTAGCCGGGGTGGATCGCGTCCGCCTTGGCCGACCGGGCGGTCTCGATCATCTTGGCAGCGTCGAGGTAGCTTCGGGAGGCCGCCGCCGGCCCGATCCAGTATGCCTCGTCCGCCGCGAACGCGTGCGCCGACTCGCGGTCCGCGTCCGAGTAGACGGCGACCGACTCGATCCCCATCTCCCGCAGCGTGCGGCAGACGCGGATCGCGATCTCCCCCCGGTTCGCCACGAGGACCTTGCGGATCGGTTTCGATTTCATGGGCGGCTCCCGGCCCTCGGTCAGAGCGGAATGTTGCCGTGCTTCTTGGGCGGGACCGACTGGCGCTTGTTCGCGAGCGCGCGAAGCGCCCGGATCAGGCGGGGGCGGGTCTCCTGGGGCTCGATCACGTCGTCGAGGTATCCGAGCGCGGCGGCGACGTAGGGGTTCGCGAACTTCTCGTTGTATTCCTCGATGAGCTTGGCGCGCGCCTTCGCGGAGTCCTTCGCCTGCTCGATCTCCTTCCGGTAGATGATGCCGACGGCCCCTTCGGCGCCCATGACCGCGAGCTCGGCGCCCGGCCAGGCCACGTTGTAGTCCGCCCGGATGTGCTTCGAGGACATGACGTCATAGGCGCCGCCATAGGCTTTGCGCAAGATCACCGTGAGCTTCGGCACCGTCGCCTCGCAGTAGGCGTAGAGGAGCTTTGCGCCGTGGCGGATGATCCCGCCCCATTCCTGCTGCGTGCCCGGGAGGAAGCCCGGCACATCCTCGAACGTGACCAGCGGGATGTTGAAGGCGTCGCAGAAGCGGACGAACCGCGCCCCCTTCGTCGAGGAGTTGATGTCGAGCACGCCCGCGAGCATGGCCGGCTGGTTCGCGACCACCCCGACCGGCCGGCCGTCGAGGCGCGCGAATCCCACGACGATGTTGGGCGCGAAGTGCTCGTGGACCTCGAAGAAGTCGCCGTCGTCCACCACGAGGCGGATGACCTCCTTCACGTCATAGGGCTTGTTCGGCTCCGCGGGCACGATCTCGTTGAGGCGCGCCTCCATCCGCTCGGCGGGATCGGCCGCCTTGCCCCGCGGCGCGTCGTCCACGTTGTTCTGGGGGAGGAAGGAGAGGAGGCGCCGGATCGTCGCGAGGCACGCCTCGTCGTCCTCGACCGCGAAGTGGGCCACGCCGCTCTTCGTGTTGTGCGTCATCGCGCCGCCCAGCTCCTCGAACGAGACGTCTTCGTTCGTCACGGTTTTGATGACGTTCGGCCCGGTCACGAACATGTGGCTGGTGCCTTGAACCATGATCACGAAGTCGGTGATGGCCGGCGAGTAGACCGCGCCGCCCGCGCAGGGACCGAGGATCGCCGAGATCTGGGGGATCACTCCCGAGGCGAGCGTGTTTCGCAGGAAGATCTCCGCGTAGCCGCCCAGGGACTGCACGCCCTCCTGGATGCGCGCGCCGCCGGAATCGTTGAGCCCGATGATCGGCGCGCCGTTCTCCATCGCGAGGTCCATCAGATTGCAGATCTTCTTCGCGTTTTCCTCGGAGAGCGTCCCGCCGAAGACCGTGAAGTCCTGCGCGAAGACGAAGACCAGCCGGCCGTCGATCCGTCCGTAGCCCGAAACCACGCCGTCGCCCGGAATGCGCCGCTCCGCCATTCCGAAGTCGGTGGTGCGGTGCTCGACGAAGACGCCGGTTTCCTGGAAGCTGCCCGGATCGATCAGGAGATCGATCCGCTCGCGGGCGGTGAGGCGTCCCTCCGCGTGAAGCTTCGCGATGCGCTCCTCGCCGCCGCCCAACTGCGCGGCCTGCTTGCGCATTCGCAGCTCTTCGATCGGATGGCGACGGGTCAGGGTCTGGATCTCCCGGCTCAGGGCGATGGGGCGGTAGGTGACGCCATCCTATCGAAACGGCCGCTGGGCCGCAATCGGCGGCTCGCGGGAATCCTCGGACGATGTACAATGCGGGTTCTTGCGCCTGTTCCCGCACGTCACCGGAGGAGCGACTCATGACCCCGCGCCGTTCCCGGCCCGCCCACAAAGAGCGGCGGCTTTCGCATCTCAACTGGATGGAAATGGGCGAGGTCGTGCCGCGTCGCGTCCATACGCTTCTCCTGCCGGTGGGGACTCTCGAAGCGCACGGAATCACCAGCCTGGGCACCGACAACGTGATCCCGACGCGCTTGAGCGAGGCGCTCGCCGAGCGGCTGAACGCGGTGGTCGCGCCCACGATCCCGTACGGCGTGACGGCGCACCTGGGCGCCCTCGCGGGCGGCACGCACGTCCGCGCCGACGCGTTCACGGACTACGTCGCGGCGGTCCTCACGACGATGTCGCACCAAGGCTTCTCGAACATCATCGTGATGAACGGGCACGGCGGGAACAGCGAGGCCTTGAAGGAGGCGGTGCGCCGCGTGCACGAGGAGACGGGCGTCTACCTCGCCGTCTTCTCCTGGTGGACCGAGTGCCGCGGCGTGAGCGAGGAGATCCTGGGCGTTCCTGGCGGGCACGGCGGATCGGACGAGACCGCCGCGATGCTCGCCATCGCCTCCGAGCAGGTGTTCCCGGATCGGTGGGATCCCTCGATCGCGTTCGAGCACCGCGACTCGCTGGTCGCCTACCCCACGCCCGGCTCCCTGATCTTCTACGGGGGCCGCCGGAGCGATCCGGTCTTCCACACCAAGCGCGCGCTCCTGTTCTGGGCGAAGGTCGTGGACCACGTGGGCGACGTCCTCGAGGACCTGATCGCGCGGTGGGACCGCGAGGGGTGGCCCGCGCCGCGCTCACGCCGCCGCGGGCACGGACGGGGGACAGTCGGGAACGGAAGCCCGCAGCGGCCGGGGATCGCGGCCGTGCCTCCGCCGCAGGTGCCCCGCCGGAGTCCCAAGAAGTAGCTCTGCCGCGCCCGCATGGTAGGATGCGTCCTCCATGGAAGAAGTCTGGGGCGATCGCGTCACCCGAGCGTGGGCCGAGCAGTTTCCGATCGCGCCATACCGCAAACTGCTCCTCCGCGAGCAGGCGCCAAGCGGCTCCCGGGCGCTCGACGTGGGGAGCGGTCCGGCGCACGATTCGCTCCCTCTGGCCGAGCGCGGATTTCAGGTCTGGGGTGTCGACTGGTCCCGAAGCGGCCTCGCGGCCGGACGGCAGCTCTACCAGGACGAGGGGCACCGTCTCCTCCCTGTATGCTCCGACATCCGCGCGCTCCCGTTCCGGGACGGTTCGTTCGACTTCGTGTGGAACGCGGGCGTGCTGGAGCATTTCCACGACGACGACGTGCTCCGGATCATCACGGAGATGAAGCGCGTCGCGAGGCCCGGCGCGACGATCCTGGCGGCCGTCCCGAACAAATTCTACTTCTGGTACCAGGCCCACCTCGCGCTGAAACGCTTGCTCCGGCGCGGACACCAGTACGGGTTCGAACGCGCGTTCGGGGCGGGGTACCTGGCCGCGCAGTTTCGGCGCGCCGGATTTCGCGACGTCGCCATGACCGGAATTCACCTGCACCCGGCGCCGAGCTTTCTGATCCCGAAGACCGGCTGGCTCACGAAGCTGCTCGCGCGTCTCTGGGGGCCGCTCGAGGCCGCGGGGAAGCACAGCCCTTGGCGCGCCCGTCTCGGGCTCGATCTCGTAGTGTGGGCACGGAAGGATGATGGCGCTCCCGCTCGATGACGACGCGATGTGCTTCTGCTGTGGTGCCGGGCCACGTGCATCCGCGTGTGATAGTATCCCCGGTTTGTGCCATCCCACGTGGGGGTCTGAGCGTGTTTGTCCTACACGAGAGGAGGCTGCACGCATGAAGACGCGATGGACCGTGCTCGCTGGAATCGCCTTGTTTGCGCTCGTCCTCGTCCTCGCCCCGATTCCCGCGGCGGCGGGCGACATCGGGCTTCGTACCGGGTTCGCGCTGAATCCCGATGATTTCGTCATCGGAGGCCACTACCGGACGCCCCCGATCGCTGAGTACCTCTACTTCGTACCCAGCGCCGAGGTCGGCTTTGGCGACGTGACGATGGTCGCGTTTAACGCGGACCTGCACTACCTCATCGACGTGAAATC
Organism: Candidatus Eisenbacteria bacterium; assembly: GCA_005893305.1. Classification (NCBI taxonomy): domain Bacteria; phylum Candidatus Eiseniibacteriota; species Candidatus Eiseniibacteriota bacterium. The sequence goes on from VBOZ01000012.1 coordinate 97,491, forward strand.
GAAGCTGGCCCCCTACGTCGGAGCCGGAATGACGATCAACTGGTTCGACGGCGAGAATGGGGCGGACAGTCAGACCGATGTGGGCGGCGGGATCATCGGCGGCCTCATGTTGGGTCAGACCAAGAACGGCCGCCTGTTCCTCGAGGGGAAGCTCGGCCTGGGGGACGTACCGGACGCCAAATTCCTGGTGGGCTGGAACATTCGCTGACCCGCGGCGCTACTCTTTCAGCGCCTTCTCGAACTCCTCGGTCAGCGCCGGGACGACCTGGTAGAGATCGCCCACGATCCCGTACGACGCGATCTTGAAGATCGGGGCGTCCTTGTCCTTGTTGATCGCGACGATCGTCTTGGATGAGGACATGCCGGCCATGTGCTGGATCGCGCCGGAGATCCCGATCGCGAAGTAGACGGTGGGGTTCACCACCTTGCCGGTCTGCCCGACCTGATGGCTATGGTCGATCCACCCGGCGTCCACCGCCGCGCGGGACGCGCCGAGCGTCGCGCCCAGCACCTTGCAGAGCTTCCTGAGGAGCTCGAAGTTGTCGGGACCCTGCATCGCGCGGCCGCCGCTCACGATGATGGTCGCCTCCGTGAGGTCGGCCATCTCGCCCTCGGACGCCTCGAAGCCGACCACCCGCGCGCGGACCTTCACGTCGCCCAGGGCGATGGTCTCCACCGCGGCCTTCCGGGACGGGTCGGGAGCCGATGGCGTGAACGTGTTGGGCCGGACCGACGCGACCTGCGGGCGCGCCGCGCTCCACGCGACCCGCGCGAATGCCTTGCCGGCGAAGATGGGCCGGCGCGCGACCAGCCCACCGTCGCCCCACTCGAACGCGACGCAGTCGGAGGCGAGGCCCACCCGAAGGCGCGCCGAGACGCGAGGGGCGAGGTCCTTGCCGTGCGCGGTCGCGCCGAGAAGCAGCACGTCGGGCTTCGCTTTCTCGACCGCGAGCCGGACGGCTTCCGCCCACGCTTCGGGCGCATACGACACCAAGGCCGCGCCCTCGACGTGGAAGATCCGATCCGCGCCCTGCGACGCGAGACGGTCCGCCTCGCCCGGCGAGAGGGGACCGAGTACGATCGCGCCTACCTTGAGCCCGCCCCCCTTGGCGTCGGCCAGCCGCCGCGCCTCCGCGAGCATCTCGAGCGTGATCTTTCGAGCCAAGCCGTCCTTGGTTTCCGCGACGACCGCGATCATCAGATGACCTTCGCTTCGTCGTGGAGAAGCCGGACCAGCTCGCGCGCCGTGTCGCGCGGCTCACCCTCGAGGATTTTCCCCGCGGAGCGCGGAGGCGGGAGGGAAATGTCGAGGAGCCGGATCGAGGCGGCTTCCGGCGCGACCGCGGCCGCGTCGACGCCGACGTCTGCGAGCGTCCATTCCGGAATGACCTTCTTCTTCACCGCCATGATCCCCTTGAGGGAAGCGTAGCGGGGCTCGTTCAATCCCTTCTGCGCGGTGATGACGGCCGGGAGGTCGAACTCGACCTCTTCCAGCCCGCCCTCGATCTCGCGCTTGGCCTTCCCCCGCTTCGCCGCCGGGTCGAGCTCCAGGCCGACGACGACCGAGACGTGGGGGAGATCCAGGAGCTCCGCGAGGATGATGCCCGCCTGCGACCAGTCGTAATCGACCCCTTGCTTGCCGGTCAGGATCAGGTCGTAGCCGATCTTCCTCGCGGCGCCCGCGAGCACGGTCGCCACCGCGAGCGGATCGGCAAGCGCCACGCCGTCGCCCTTCAGTTGGACGCCCTCGTCGGCGCCGAGCGACAGGCCGTACTTGATCGCTTCCTTCACCCGCTCCGGGCCCAAGCTCGCGACCACGACCTTGCCGGCGCCCACTTTCTCGCGGATGCGCAGGGCCTCCTCGATCGCGAACTCGTCGTATGGGTTCACCACCCACTTGACGCTCGACGTGTCGACCGACCCGTTCTGGATCTGGATCCGGGTCTCGGTGTCGGGCACCTGTTTCACGAAGACGAGCACGTTCATGATCGAAGACTCTCCAATGGGGAGCGATGAGCGCGGGAGTATAGTACGATGCTCATTCTTATGGAAGAATCGGCCCGATGACTCATCCGTTCCTGACGCGCCTCGAGCGCGGCCCCGTTCTCGCCGACGGCGCGATGGGGACGTACCTCTACGAACGCGGCATTCCGTTCGACCGCTCGTTCGATCTCCTGAATCTGACCGACGCGCCGCTGGTCCAGGCGGTCCACCGCGACTACATCCGCGCGGGGGCCGAGCTGGTCGAGACCAACACGTTCGGGGCGAACCGCTTTCGGCTGGCCGCGCACGGTGCCACCGAGAGCGCGCGCGTCGTGAACCGCGCGGGCGCGCAGCTCGCCCGAAACGCGCGCGAGGAGGTCGGCGAGGCGGTGTTCGTCGCCGGCGCCATCGGCCCCCTCGGGAAGCCGGTCGCGCCGCTCGGCACCATCACGCGGGAGGAGGCGCTTGAAGCGTATCGCGAGCAGGTGGAGGGGCTGGTCGAGGGCGGCGTCGACCTCCTGATCATCGAGACGCAAACCGATCTCGCCGAGGCGGCCATCGCGATCGAGGCGGCCCGGAGCGTGACGGATCACCATCCGCTCGTGCTCCAGATGACGTTCACCGAGGACGGCCGCACCCTCTACGGCGCCTACCCCGAGGACGTGGCGCGCGACGTGGACGGGAAGCAGGTCGACGTGCTGGGCGCCAACTGCAGCGTGGGGCCGCAGAAGCTGCTCGAGATCGTCGAGCGGCTCCGGAGGAGGACGAAGCTCCCGATCTCGGTGATGCCGAACGCCGGGCTTCCGCGCTTCGTGGACGGGCGGTTCGTCTACGTCTCCTCGCCCGAGTACATGGCGGAGTACGCGACGCGTTTCGCCGCCGCGGGCGCGCGCCTGATCGGGGGCTGCTGCGGGACGACGCCGATCCACACGCGAAAGATGCGGGAGGCCCTCCGCGCGTCGGCCAAGAGCGGGGTCGCGCCGGCGCCCGTGGACGGACCGCCAGCGCCCAGCGTCACGGTCACCACCTACGAAGATACCGCGCCCGCCGCCGATCCCGCGGACCGGACGCGGCTCTCGCGCAAGCTCGCCGACAAGGAATTCGTGGTGAGCGTGGAGGTCGATCCGCCCCGCGGCGCGCGCCCCAAGAAGATGATCGAGGGGGCGCAGTTCTTGAAGCGGGCCGGCGTCGACGTCATCAACGTCGCGGACAGCCCGATGGCCCGCGTGCGGATGTCCTCGATCGCGCTGGCTTCCATGATCACGAATCACGTGGGGATCGAGACGATCCTCCACTTCACCTGCCGCGACCGGAATCTCATGGGGATCCAGTCGGACCTCATGGGCTCGCACGCGCTCGGCATCCGGAACATCCTCGCGCTGACCGGCGATCCGCCCCGCGCGGGCGACTACCCGAACGCCACCGCGGTCTTCGACGTCGATTCTGTCGGATTGATCCGGGTCTTGAAGCAGCTCAACGCCGGGACCGACCTCGGCGGGAACTCGATCGGGGAGCCGACCGCGTTCCTCATCGGGTGCGCGGTGAATCCCACCGCTGAGAACTTCGATCAGGAGATGGAGCGCTTCGAGAAGAAGATCGAGGCTGGCGCGGAGTTCGCGATGACCCAGCCGCTCTACGAGCTGGACACGCTGGTTCGATTCCTGAACCGCCTCGGGAAGGCCCGCATCCCAGTTTTGTTGGGGCTCCTTCCGCTCCAGAGCCACCGCCACGCCGAGTTCCTCCACAACGAAGTCCCCGGCATCAATATTCCCGACTACGCCCGCGCCGCCATGCGCGACGCCGGGGAGAAGGGGATCGAGGTTGGGGTGGAAATGTGTAGGAAGCTGCTTTTGGAAGCCCGGGATCTGGTCGAAGGGGCCTATTTGATGCCCTCCTTCGGGCGCTACGAGGTGGTGGCGCGGGTCGCGGAGGCGGTCCTCTCGGGAGCCAGGCAATCCTCTTGAAGCACAAGCACTTCGGTGATAGGATCGGTAGCCGGTACGCCGACGCGAGAGTGGCGGAACTGGCAGACGCGCGGGACTTAGGATCCCGTGAGGAAACTCGTGGGGGTTCAACTCCCCCCTCTCGCACCAAACTTGGAAGGATATGGAGATAGCGGCCTTGAAAGTGGACGTCCGAGACAGCGAAAGCGACGCCTGGCAGAAGGTCCTGACGATCGAGGTGCCGCCGGAGGAGCTTTCGGAGGACTACGACGCGATCCTCGAGGACTACCAGAAGCGGGCCGTCCTGCCCGGGTTCCGGAAGGGCCGCGTGCCCCGGAACGTCCTGGAGCTCCAGTTCGGGCATTCGCTCGAGCACGAGGTCCTCGAGAGGGCCGTGAAACGCTCCTACGAGCGCGCCGTCCGGGAGCAGAACCTAGAGCCGGTTTCCTACCCGGCCATCGACAAGATCCGGTTCGACAAAGGGAAGCCCCTCACGTACGAAGCTAAGGTGGACATCAGGCCGGCCGTAACTCCAAGGGATTACTTCGGTTTGGACATACCTTCGAGCGAATCGGCCGTTGGGGACGACGAGGTCGACAAGGCCTTGGAAGACCTGCGCCAGCGGACCGCCGATTGGGTCCCGGTCGAGCGCGATGCGGCGCCAGGCGACGCCGTGCTGGTCGACTACGTCCGGCTGAATGCCAAGGGGAAGCCGATCCATCACTCGGAGCAGAAGGACGCCCTGGTCGAGCTGGACGCTTCGGGGCTCTTGCCGGAATTCCGCCAGCACCTCCTGGGCAAGAAGACGGGCGATAACGCGAATTTCTCGGTGACGTACCCGGCCGAGTTCGGGAACGAGGAGCTGCGCGGGAAGGCCGTCACCTTCTCCTTACAGGTAAAGGGCGTGCGAGAGCGCAAAGTGCGTGCTCTGGACGATGCGTTCGCCACGGAAGTGGTCGGAATGCGCGATCTCCCCGAGCTCAAAGCCCGCATCCGCCTGAACCTCGAGGGGGAGGCGAAGCTCAAGGCGCTCCAAGTCCAAGAAGAGGCCATCGTCGACCAGATCCTCGTCAAGAATCCGCTCGATTTGCCCGAGAGCATGGTGCGGGAGTATCTGGAAGAGCTCCTGCAGCGTCTAAAGAAGGAAGGCAGGGAATGGACTCCCGAGGAAGAGGAGCGTTTTCGCGTCGAATACCGCCCCCAGGCGGAGCGGCGCATCAGGCGCGATCTCCTCGTGGACGCGATCATCCGGACCGAACAGGTTACCGTCACCGAGGAGGAGATCGACCAGACCCTCCGCGGAGCGGCGCCGGAGGACGCGCCGCCCCAAGAGGCGGAACGGCTCCTCCGAAGCCCCGCGCAGCGCGACCGCGCCCGGGCGCATCTGGCCGAACGAAAGCTTTTCGCGCTGCTTCGTGAGAAGGCGCGGCTTAAGATGACGGTGTGATTACCCGATCTTTGATCGGTAGGGAGGGAGTGAACATGTCGCTGGTACCTATTGTTGTGGAGCAGAGCGGGCGGGGGGAGAGGGCCTACGACATTTTCTCACGCCTCCTCAAGGACAGGATCATCTTCATCGGAACGCCGATCGACGACGTGGTGGCGAACCTGACCATCGCCCAGCTCCTCTTCCTCGAGGCCGAGGATCCGGACCGGGACATCAACCTCTACATCAACTCTCCGGGCGGCGTGGTCTCGGCGGGGTTGGCGATCTACGACACGATGCAGTTTATCAAGTCGGACGTAGCGACCATCTGCATGGGCCAGGCGGCGAGCATGGCCGCGCTGCTCTTGGCGGCCGGGGCGCCGGGGAAGCG